>CAZMJK010000224.1:0-888 GCA_964566555.1 uncultured Bifidobacterium sp.
CAGGACCCGTGCGATCAAGGACGGCGCTGAATGGGGGATCCACGGTTCGTAGATGTGGACGACGCTCGCCCAGGTGGCGGAGTGGTTGATCCTTCTCACCCGCACCGATCCGGAACTGCCCAAGCACAAGGGTCTCACGATGTTCATCCTTCCGATGAACACTCCGGGCATCACCGTCGAACCTGTGCATACCCTCGGCACCGAAGTCACCAACGCCACGTGGTACGACGATGTTCGCGTCGGTGACGAAGCAGTGCTCGGCGGAGAGAACAACGGTTGGCGCACGATGACGACGGTGCTCGCCTTCGAGCGCGGCGTCATGGGTGGCACCAACGCCGGCGTCCCGCTGCTGCGACATTTCCACGAGTGGGCCGTTGCCAACGGTGCGTTCGACGAGCCAACGACGCGAGAGCGAATGGCGCGTTCGGTGATCGACATGCAAGTGGCGACGCTGCTCACGATGCGTTCGGCATGGATCGCTGCTTCGGGCGGAATGCCCGGTCTCGAAGGTTCGATGACCAAGGTGTTCGCGGTCGAGGCCTATCAACGCGCCTCGCGTTGGACCCAAGCGACGGCGGGCCCGGCTGGTCTCCTCCAGTTCCACGAGGACGGCGCCGCCGGCGAGGGATTCGTCGAGTACGACGCGCGCCACTCGCCGGTCATGTCGATCTACGGCGGCACCACCGAGATCAATCGCAACAACATCGCCGAGCGACATCTGGGACTCCCCAAGTCCCGCTGAACCCGCGGGTGGCGGTCGGTGTCGAGCCCACCCGCCTTGCCCGGCCCCTGTAACGCCGCTACGGTGACCCTGGTCACCTGCACTGGTCGTCAGTGCCGCCGTCTGAGGGGGAATCGTGAGCAGCGACGAGCGATACATCGTCATTT
>CAZMJK010000224.1:958-1851 GCA_964566555.1 uncultured Bifidobacterium sp.
CGAGTCCAAGTGGCACGAGGACTTCGATGCCTGGGCTGCCGAGTACGAGAATCCCTACGAGGACCTCGAGGGCGACCTCGGTGGCCGGAACTGGGATTCGGCCCGCCGAATGGCCGATCTCGAGGCCGACGGACAAGCGGCCGAGATCATCTACCCCAACACGATCCCGCCCTTCTATCCCAAGACCTCGCTCACGGCTCAGCCGCCCGCGGTCACCAAGGCCGATTCCGACCGTCGCTGGGCGGGGCTGCAGGCCCACAACCGTTGGCTCGTCGACTTCTGCAACGACTATCCCGGTCGTCGTGCCGGCGTCGTGCAGATCAACCTTCACGACGTCGAGAACTCGGTGAAGGAGATCCATTGGGCGCACGAGCAGGGGTTGACCGGCGGCGTTCTCCTGCCGGGAACACCTCCGGGAAGCGGTCTCGAACAGCTGCATCACGCGTGTTACGAACCGATCTGGCAGGCGTGTGAAGAACTGGGCATGGCCGTGAACCACCACACCGGTTCGGCGGCGCCGCCCATGGGGCCGGACCCCGAGGATGTCATCACGTTCCTTCTCGAAGTGTCGTGGTACGCCCATCGCGCGTTCTATCAACTCATCATCGGCGGTGCACTCGAACGTCATCCGAATCTGCAGTTGGTGTTCACCGAACAAGGAACTGCATGGGTGCCCGATGAGCTCCTTCGACTCGACTACTTCTTCGACCGGATGCGTTCCTCCGACGGTTCCCAGGAGCAGGTCTGGGGGGCCGAGGTGATGGCGAAGTTGTCGCTCAAGCCGAGCGAGTACTGGGCTCGTCAGTGCCATGTCGGTGCCAGCTTCATCCGCCCGATGGAGATGGGTGTTCGGCATCAGGTCGGTGTCGATCGCATCATGTGGGGATCGGACT
>CAZMJK010000224.1:1861-3083 GCA_964566555.1 uncultured Bifidobacterium sp.
ACAAAGAGGCGAGTTCGCCGTATTCACGCGAGGCGATCGCGCTGGCCTTCGCCGGAGTGCCGAAGCACGAGGCGGAGCAGATGCTTTCGATCAACGCGGCGAAGTTGTACGGATTCGATCTCGAGTTCCTGCGCCCGATCGCCGATCGGATCGGTCCGCGGGTCGACGAGGTCTTCGCCGGACTTCCGCCTCGCGCCGTACCACGTGAAGCAAACATGTGCCCTGCGTTCGCAGGCTATGAGTTCGCAACCAACTAGACGGGGAAGAGCAATGAAGCCTGAAGATTTTGCCGACAACGATCCGTACCTCATCGTCGCCGCCGACAGTCACGCTGGTCTGCCTACCGATCAGTACCGGCAGTACCTCGAGACGAAGTACCACGATCAACTCGATCAGTTCCTTCTCGAACAACAGGAACTGATCGAAGCCTCCACTCGACTCGGCGTTCGCGACGACAAGTACGCGAAGAAGTGGTTCGAGGAACACGATGAGGAACTCGCGGGTGGTTGGGACGCGATCAAGCGCGATCAGACGCTCGACAGCGACGGTGTCGCCGGCGAGGTCGTCTATCCCGATGCCGATGCCGTCGAGAGCCGAACCGCGGTTCCCTTCGGTGCCGGCCTGGGACTCTCCGGCGATCTCGATCCCGAACTCGGTCTCGCCGGAGCGAAGGCGCACAATCGCTGGCTGGCCGATCTGTGCTCGGTCAATCCGGAACGTCGTCGGGGCGCGGCCCTCGTGCCGATCACCGGTCCGATCGAGGACGCGCTCGCCGAGATCACCTGGGCGAAGGAACACGGACTCGGAGCGGTGATGATTCCGGCGCGTTGGTGCAACCAGACGCCGTATCACGATCGCCGGTACGACCCCATCTGGGCGATGTGCGAGGAATACGACATGCCGATCGTGACCCATTCGGGTTCGGCTCCCCGCGAGGAGTACGGCGATCTCCTCGGCATCTACGTCACCGAGGTCACGTGGTGGCCGGCCCGCCCGATGTGGTTCATGTTGTGGTCGGGCGTTTTCGAGCGCTACCCCAAGCTCAAGTTCTGCGCCACCGAAGGTGGTTGCTGGTGGCTTCCGCAGCTCCTGTGGTTCTGGGACCGACTCTGGATGGGACAGAAGGGTTCCGAGAAGCTCGGTGCGGGCGCATTCGCCGGCAAGGTGGAGATGCTCCCGAGCGAGTACATCGATCGCAACTGCTTCACCGGCCTCGCCAACG
>CAZMJK010000225.1:0-2706 GCA_964566555.1 uncultured Bifidobacterium sp.
AGGCCAAGCCCACTACGCCGCGGCCAAGGCTGGGGTCATGGCCCTCACTCGCTGTGCGGCCATCGAAGCGGCGCCGCACGATGTGCGTATCAATGCCGTGGCGCCGAGTCTGGCCATGCATCCATTCCTGGCCAAGGCCACCACCGAGGAGACCCTCGCCGAGCTCACCAAGCGCGAAGCGTTCGGCCGTGCGGCCGAACCGTGGGAGGTCGCCAACGTGATGATCTTCCTCGCGTCGGAGTACAGCTCGTACATGACGGGCGAGATCGTGTCGGTGAGTAGTCAGCGGGCGTGAACGCCACTCCTCATCGGAAGGTTTGAATCGGCAGGTGCGTGGCCATCGCCGAACCGGGAGGACCCAAGAGTTGATGGGCCCGCAGATTCCGCTTGTGGAAGAGCACGAGGAGCTCCTCGTCGTAGGTGCCCGTGTCGGCATCGGCGAGGACGAATGATTCGAGTTCGGCTTCGCCCGTCCACCAGTCGGCCGGTCGATGGCCCAACAACTGGTGCAGATCATCGAGACCGTCGTTGCTGACCTGATCGCCGATCTCGATCGCCCGAGCGGCATGTCGAGCCTCGCGGAACAATGCTCGCAACCGATACTTCAGGAACTCGTCCTCGACGGCGGTGTCACCGACAGCGAGCGATTTCAAGACCGCAGCCATGTGCTCGACGGGTACCGACGCGCGACCCTGCCGAACCTCCGGTTCGGTGACGGTCGGCAGTTCGACCTGCAGGATCTCGGCGAGTGCTTCGGTGGCGAAGAGATTGGTCTCGTAACACCACTGCATGTTCGTCATCAGGTCGGTGTCGACATTGGGACGCCGCACCGCTTGGCCGAGAGCCAATTGATTCGTGAGGGTGAACGCGAAGTGGTGGCGCATCACTGCCTCGAGATCGATCTCGGTCCCCGAGAGTTCCTCGTATCGGGCATACAGCGTGGGGAAATCGCCGTAGCCGACGATGGTGTCGCGCATGCGCCACGCGGCGAGATCCATCATCGGGTCACCGATATGGCCGATCTCGAGATCGAGCACGGCGACGATCTTCCCGTCAGCGTTGTGGAACTGACCCGAATCCCAACAGATCACCGATTCGCGGCCGTTGGATCGGGGTGGATTGCGTCGCAACCAGCCGAGACAGAATTCCATGAACGGATCGGGCCCGTTCTTGGTCGAGCGGTACACCGTTTCGTACTGGCGCAGACCGAGAACACCGGAGTCCTCCGGCGACGCGGCCCGCATGATGCCCGCCTTCGCGAACGGTTCGACGTCGAGGGCGTGCATGCGGGCGAGGATCTGCAGGTAATCGTCCACCGCAGCTGCTCGATCGGCATCGCGGGTGTTCTCGAAATGCTGTTGCCCACCGACGCGGTCCATCACGTAGGCCATCGGTTCATCGATCCATCCGTGCACGGCCGGCGTGGGAATCCCGCGCTCGTGCAGCATCGCCTGCAGCGTCATCTCATGACGCAAGGGGAAGATGAGGGGCATATCGGTGCGATCGCCGCGGATCACCAGTGAGTGGTTCTCGCCGTCGCGCTCGACCTCGGCGAACCACACCGGGCGCCACCGCGGTTGACGCCAGATGGAACGCACCGTCCCACCGAGGGTGGACTCGAGCCAGACCCGGACCTGTTCGGTGTCGCGACGGGGTTGATCGCTCATCAGTCGACGCCGAGCACCGGTGGGCGTTCGCCGCCGCCGTGAGCGGCGATGGCCGCGCCGGTGACGTACCCGGCCAGATCACTGGCCAGCCAGACGGCGATATCGCCGACATCGGTCGGCATCGCGAATCGACCCATCGGAATCCCACTCTCGATCCGCTCGCGTTCGGCGCCCTCCCCGTAGAAGAGCGCAGCTTGCTCGGTCAGGATGAGTCCGACGGTGATGGTGTTGACCCGCACGACCGGCGCCCACTCCATGGCCAGAGTGGTGGTGAGTTGCAGCAGACCGGCCTTGGCCGCGCCGTACGCGGCGGTGGTGGGCGAGGGGCGACCCGAGACCACGCTGCCGATGTTGATGATCGACCCCCCATCGGGCTGGTTGGTCATGTGGTGGTAGGCGCGCTGGGCCACGTAGTAGGGAGCCAGCAGGTTGAGTTCCACGATGCGTTGGGAGAACTTGGGTGGCGCCTCGGCCGAATCGGCCGGCGGGGAACCGCCGGCGTTGTTGACGACGCAATCGAGGCGACCGGCGATCGCGTGGGCGGCGTCGACCGCGGCGTAGGCGGCCTCACCATCGCGGAGGTCGGCGGAGATGAAGTGCCAGTCCTCGGGCAGGGGTGTCTCCGCCTCGCGCCGAGCGCACACGATGACGGTGGCGCCAGCGTCGGCGAACCGTTGGGCGATGCCTCTCCCGACACCCTTGGTGCCGCCGGTGATGAGCACGGAACGTCCGGTGAGGTCGATTGCAAGCGCCATGTTCGCACCCTACAACGGGCTCCTCCCGGGCTCTTCGAGGTCGGTCTCCATCTGACGATTCTCGGGGCACCGACTAGCGTCGGTCCCCTATGGGTATCGAAGTCAGCATTGGCACAGATGGCATCGCCGAGGTCGTGCAGAACTGTCCTCCGGTGAATGCCCTCACCGTGGCCGAATGGTTCCAACTCGGCGACGAGATCCGTCGATTGGGCGCCGACCGCTCGGTGCGGGCGGTCATCCTCCGCTCCGAGGGACGCGGTTTCAACGCCGGCGTCGACATCAAG
>CAZMJK010000225.1:2761-3059 GCA_964566555.1 uncultured Bifidobacterium sp.
ATGCAGAACACCGAGGGTTTCGATGCGCTGATCGGCGCCAACCGGGGCTGTTACCACGCCTTCGCCGCGGTCTACGAGTGCGAGGTCCCCGTCATCGCCGCGGTCGCCGGATTCTGTGTGGGCGGCGGTATCGGACTGGTCGGCAATGCCGACGTGATCGTCGCCTCGGAGGACGCCTTCTTCGGTCTTCCGGAGGTCGACAGGGGCGCGCTCGGCGCGGCGACCCATCTGTCGCGTCTCGTGCCGCAACACAAGATGCGGGAGATGGTCTACACCTCGGCCAACGCGACTGCTCAAC
>CAZMJK010000226.1:0-2925 GCA_964566555.1 uncultured Bifidobacterium sp.
ACCGGCGCTCACGACGGTGAATGGCATCACCGTGGCGTCGAGCATCGCCGACCGCGTTCGAGGTCTGCTCAATGCCGCTGCTGCGGACGGCATCAATCTGAGTGGCTACGGCTATCGCGACTTCAACGCACAGATCGCCCTGCGCCGTCAGAACTGTGGAACCTCCGACTACGCGATCTGGGAGATGCCCCCGGATTCCTGTTCGCCTCCGACGGCGCGTCCCGGGTACTCGTACCACGAGCGCGGTTTGGCCATCGACTTCATGGCCAATGGTCGTTTCATCAACTCTCGAAGCAACCCCGGATTCATCTGGCTCGCCGCCAATGCCTCCCGCTTCGGGTTCTACAACCTGCCCAGTGAGCCGTGGCACTGGGACCCTCGAGGAACCTGACCTACGGGAGCGGACAATCGGAGCGGTACGCTGAACCTGTGAGTCCCACCGCTGTTCGCCTCTCCGGCACTGATTCCGATGTCATCGAACGTCGAGAGACGCGCTCGTCCGACCCCGGGCTTGAAGAGGGAAAAGTCGCTCACATCATCCGAAAGGACGACCAGATGCGCGGCTATGTCCTGGGTGAGGAGATCACGGCACTCTGTGGCGAGCGATTCATTCCCACTCGCGATCCCTATCAGTATCCCGTTTGCGAAGCCTGTCGGGCTGCGCTCACGATGATGAACGGCGGCGACTGAGGTTCCTCCCCGCCCCCTCATTTCGATTGATCCGGGGCTAGGGTCCGCCCGAGGTTCTCGGCACTGAGCGCTGTGACAAGGGGGAGTGATGTACCCGGGAGAATACGGTCGAACCACGCCGGACAAGCCTGCGGTGATCATGGGGTCGTCGGGCGAGGTCGTCACCTACGAACAACTCGACGAACGTTCGAAGCGATTGGCGCAGTATCTGGCGGCACAGGGCTTGCAGCGGGGCGACATGATCGCCTTGTTCGCCGAGAATCACCCCCGCTATTTCGAAGTGGCCTGGGCTGCTCTTCGGTCGGGCATGTATCTCGTCACCGTGAATCGCTATCTTCAGGCCGAGGAAGCGGCGTACCTCATCACCGATTCCGGCGCGAAGGCCTTCATCTCGACCCATCATCAGTCGAAGGTGGCGCAGGAGATGCTGGCGTTCATCCCCGACTGTCCCGTGCGACTGATGATGGACGGAGTCGTCGACGGGTTCCTTTCCTACGAGGACGCGATCGCGTCGGCGAGTGATGAGCCTTTCGCAGTGCAACATCGCGGCGACTTCATGCTCTATTCGTCGGGTACGACGGGTCGACCGAAGGGGATCAAGCGCGAATTGCCCGACCGCACTGTCGATGATGGACAAGGCGGCACGATCTCGCTGCTCCTCCAGTTCATGCTGGGCATGAACTCGGACTCGATCTATCTGTGTCCCGCACCGCTCTATCACTCGGCTGCGATCATCTGGTCGTGCGGAGTGCATGAAATCGGTGGCACGGTCGTGGTCCTCGAGAAGTTCGACGCCGAGGAATTCCTTCGCGTTGTCGAACGTGACGCAGTGACCCACGCGCAGGTCGTCCCCACGATGATGGTGCGAATGCTGGCGCTCCCCGACGAGGTCAAGGACCGGTACGACCTTTCGAGTCTCACGTGCATGGTGCACGCTGCGGCACCGTGTCCGCCGGAAGCCAAACGGCAGATGATCGACTGGCTCGGCCCCATCGTGAGCGAGTACTACGCCGGCACCGAAGGCAACGGCATGACGTTCCTGACCTCCGAGGAGTGGCTCGCCCATCCGGGTTCGGTCGGTAAGCCAATCAATGGGATCCCCCATATCTGTGACGAGGAGGGGAACGAACTCGAGTCCGGTGGCATCGGGTTGGTGTACTTCGAACAACCTCAGGCGACGTTCGAGTACCACGGAGATCCGGAGAAGACCAAGAACAGTCGTCATCCGCAACGCGACAACTGGATGACGCTCGGCGATATCGGGTATCTGGATGAGGACGGGTTCCTCTATCTCACCGACCGTCGCGCCTTCACCATCATCTCCGGTGGCGTGAACATCTATCCCGCCGAGATCGAGTCGGCGTTGATCATGCATCCCGATGTCGTCGATATCGCCGTGTTCGGCCTGCCCGATCCGGAGTTCGGCGAGTACGTCCATGCCGTGGTGCAACTCGAACCCGGTGTCGCTGCGGACGACGAGACCGTCGAGCGATTGCGAACGTATGCACGCGAGAATCTGGCCGGATTCAAGGTTCCTCGCGTGATCGATTTCCGTGAGGAACTCCCCCGACTGCCCACGGGCAAGCTCTATAAGCAACAGATCCGAGACGAGTATCTCGGACGATGACGGAGTGGTCATCGATCGTCGTCCTCGTTTCGACCGAGGATGTCGATCGAGTGTGCGGTCATCTCTGGGATCTCGGGGTCAGTGGTATCGAGGAACACGACATCGACCACGACACCAGCGAACTCCGTATCGGTTGCTCGACTGCGCTCGCCGATGCGGTGATTGATGCCCTCTCGTCGGAATGGTCACCACGTGTGGAGCAAGTGGCGGCCGATTTCGGTCTCGATGCGTGGAGAGATCACGCCGAGTCCTGGCGCGTGGACCGGTTCTGCGTCGTTCCACCATGGCTCGAGGTTCCCACCGATGTCCGCGAGGACGAACTCGTGCTGTTGATCGACCCCGGTCATGCCTTCGGGAGTGCATCGCATCCCACGACGCGTATGTGTCTCGATGTCCTGAGCGAGCGCGTCCGCCCGGGGATGGCAGTGGCCGATATCGGCTGTGGAAGCGGCGTGCTCGCCATCGCTGCGGCGCGATGTGGTGCCGGTGTGGTGGTGGCGACCGATATCTCGCCCGAGGCCATCGTGGCGACGCTCGACAACGTTCGACGCAACGATGTTGCCGAGACCATCGAGGTGACCACTGCCGCTGTGCACGAACTCGAACCG
>CAZMJK010000227.1:0-2885 GCA_964566555.1 uncultured Bifidobacterium sp.
AGAAGGCCGACGGTACGCTCATGGCGCTGTTCGAAAGCCAGTTCTGGCTCGAGCGCCTCGAGGCCGACAACCCCGATCTCGTGCTCGAACGTCTGGTGGCCGAAGGCAGCGCCGGCTGATCGGCTGACGTTTCCCCCGGATCCGAATCGGGTACCGCCATGAAGCACGCCAAACCCGTCCCGAAGACTCCGTGGAGGGTCTTCGCACTCGCGATCGCCGCCGTTGCCGTCATCGTGATCGGACTCTTCGTCTTCACCGGCGGTTCCGACTCGAAGTCGACCGACTCGGAGAACACGGCGGCCGACTCACCGGACACCACCGCCAAGGGAACGACGACGACAACTGAGGCCCCGTACGACGGATGGGTCAATCCGAAGTCCTCCGGAACGATGTGGAGTCAGAAGGTTCCCGGAGTCCTCACCTTCCGCGGGAATCCCACTCGTTCCTATTACGGCATGGGCCCGGTGCCGAGCGCCCCGAAGATCCTCTGGAGTTATCCGAAGAATGGCGGGATGTGCGGGAAGTCCACGGATGGCTCGGGGACCTCCACCTGGTGCGGAAGTGGGTGGACAGGAAATCCGAATGTCTACGAGTCAAACGGAAAGACAATCGTCGCCTTCGGTGCCTACGACTACGCCGTGCATTGGCTCGATTACGAGACGGGGGCCAACGTCATCGACCCGTTCAAGACCGGCGACATCATCAAGGGCACCGTCACAACCGATCCAGATGGGTATCCGCTGACCTACAGCGGATCTCGCGACAACTTTTTCCGCATCATCGCCACCGATCGGGGGCCAACACCTGTCGAACTTTGGAAACTGTCTGCGTACGACGGGGTCCAACAGGTTTGGAACGATGACTGGGATGGTTCTGCCTTGATCATCGACGATTACTTGTTCGAGGGCGGAGAGAACAGCTGGTTCTACATCATCAAGCTGAATCGGGGCTACGACGCTGCCGGCAAAGTGACGGTTGCCCCACAGATCGTGTTCAAGACTCCGGGTTGGGATTCCGAACTCCAGTCGAACATCACCGATCGGCAATTCTCAATCGAGAACTCCGTTGCGATCACCGGCAATACCGTCTACTTCGCCAACTCCGGCGGACTCGTCCAAGGGTGGGACATCAGCACATTGAAGAGCGGCGGAACACCGACCCGGTCGTTCCGCTTCTGGACCGGTGACGACACCGACGCTTCCGTTGTCGCTGACAAGGACGGCTTCCTCTACGTGGGATCCGAATACGAGCGACGCAACGCGCGTTCGACCGAAGTCGGGCAGATCATCAAGCTCGACCCAAGGAAGCCGGACAATCCGATCGTGTGGTCGATCAAGGATCAAGCGGCGGGCAAACAAGGCATCTGGGCCACTTCCGCGATCGCCAACGGCGTCGTGTACGCCGCCACCAACGCTGGAAGGTTGATGGGAATCGACCAGATCACCGGCCAGATCCTGTGGCAGAAGAACCTCGGATCGCAGACCTGGGGCTCACCGGTCGTGGTCGATGACACGCTCATCGAGGGCGATTGCCAAGGAAATCTGAACGCCTACGACGTCTCGAACCCGAAGATCGATCCGCCCCTCAAGTGGACGGTGAAGTTGAACGGCTGCATCGAATCGACCCCCACGGTCTGGAAGGGTCGGATCTTCGTGGGGGCTCGCGGCGGACAGTTCTATGCCCTCGGCGATCAGTAACTCGAACGACGGATCACCAGTCGACGTCGTCGCAACCGGTATGGGAGACCGGTTCGATCTGCAGCGTCGAATGCTCGATGTGATACCTGACGCGAAGGAGATCGCGCGCGCGATCAAGCACACCGTGGAGATCGGATTCCTCGGCCACCACCAAGTGAGCACTGGCCATTTCCATCTCGGAGGTCAGCGTCCACACGTGGAGATCGTGGACACCGACCACACCCTCGACCGCTGACAGATCCTCTCTCACCGAGTCGACGTCGAGATGCGGTGGTGCGGCTTCAACGAGGACGCGCACCGCTTGTGCTCCGAGTCGCCATGTTCGCGGAAAGATGAAGAGACCGATTCCTGCACCAATGACAGGATCCACCCATTCCCAACTCGTGATCGCGAGAACGATCGCAGCGAAGATGACGCCAACGCTCGTGAGGAGATCGGCCAGCACCTCCAGATAGGCGCCGCGGACGTTGAGGCTCTCATTCGCACCCTCTCGTAGGAGCAGGAAGCACACGACGTTCGCAAGTGCACCGGCGATCGCGACGATGAGCATCTCGCCACTTCGCACCTGCTCTGGATGCTGCAACCGAACGATCGCCTCCCACACCACGTAAAGACCAACGGCGAAGAGGAGAACGGCGTTGGCGAGGGCAGCAAGGATCTCGAGGCGATAGAGCCCGAACGTTCGGTGTGAACGCTGCACCTTGCGATTGGCCACGTGAATGGCGGCGAGCGCCATGCCGATGCCGACGAGGTCGGTGAGCATGTGCCCGGCATCGGAGAGCAGCGACAGCGAATTGGTGACGAGTGCTCCGACGGCTTCGACCACCAGGAACACCGCCAAGATGGCCACGACCCACCAGAGGCGACCGGCCCGCACCGAGACCCCATGGGAATGACCGTGAGCATGGTCATGCGCCGGCCGGTGATCGTGGGCGTCTCCGGGGCTGGCCATCGCCCCATGATCGCACCGACACCGGCCCGGCTCCCCCATTCCGCTGACGCACGATGCCCGCCGTCGGGGGCCCCGATCGCCTTGTGAACGCCTATTTCCGGTTCCGAGAGCCCACCGCGGTACTGTTCGGGCCTCGCACGGGCCGGTCCCGTGCGCGTTTTTTGCCCGCTCCGCATCACACGGAGCCCTCACCAGGATGGACCAGATGACCCAGGTTCTCGCCGCCGAAGGTGGCT
>CAZMJK010000228.1:0-2867 GCA_964566555.1 uncultured Bifidobacterium sp.
TGGCCACGAAACAGAGTTCTCCCAAACGATCCACCAAGAAGCCCGCATCCCGGAAGCCCTCGGCGCGCTCGTCGGGCTCGAAGCGGCCGACCAAGCGGGCATCGGCAGCCCCGAAGGGTCGTGCGGCATCGGCGGCGCGCCCGCCGGCGCCCGGTCCGGTGCGCCAGGCCTTCGCCGGTCACGGTCATGACGTGTGGGGGGTCGCGCTCATCGCCCTCGGGCTGCTGACCGCCCTCGGCGTCTACGGCAACCTCGCCGGTCCGCTCGGCCGCGGACTGGCCGAGGTTGCCGGTGCGTTGGTCGGAGGACTCCGGATCTTCCTGCCACCGGTGTTGGTTGTCGGCGGCGCACTGTTGTTGCGCGGCCCCCGTGACGAAACAGGGGCACCGCGCTTGTCGGCCGGCCGCTTGGGCATCGGTGTCGCGCTGATCTTCATCGCCATCGCCGGGCTCCTGCACCTCAGCAAGGGCCGGCCGGAGTTCGGCGCCCCTCTCGAGCAGTTCATTGCCGCCGGTGGCCACGTCGGTGCGCTCGTGGGGATGCCCCTCGAGAAGGCGTTGGCGGTTTGGGGGGCTGCACTGGTGTTCGTCGCCTTGATCGTGGTCGGACTCGTCGTCGCCACCGGCGTCTCGGTTCGCACTGCAGCCCGCAAGACCGCTGACGGGGTGAAGCCCGTTCAAGGGGCGATGAAGCGTGGGATGGGATCGCTGTTCGAACTCAAGAGCGATTCCAGCGAGACCGAGTCCGGCGGCGACGCCATCGTTCCGATCCTGTACGACGGCGGGCCGACGGGCGACGACGAATGGGATGACGACGCCGAACCCATGCTCATCGAACTCATCGATCCCGATGGCGAACCGGCCGAGGCATTCGACGACGACTCGCTCCTGTTCGTCGCCGGTTCCGACGATGACCCCGTCTCGGACGAGCTCGATATCCACGTGCCGACGGGAGACGCGCCTCCGGCGAAGCCGGAACAACTCACGATGCCGCTTCCGCGCGAACGGAAGATCAACTGGAAACTTCCTTCGCTCAAGATGCTCGAACGTTCCGTGGCACAGCAGGTCGACAAGCGGATGGTCGAGGACCGGGGTCGTCTGCTCGAATCGGCTCTCGCCGAACACGGCGTCCAGACGAAACTCGTCGGCATGGTCGTCGGTCCGACCGTGACCCGCTACGAACTCGAACTCCTCCCAGGCGTGAAGGTCTCGAAGGTCACGAGCCTCCACAAGGACATCGCCTATGCGATGGCATCGCCCGATGTTCGTATCCTCGCTCCGATCCCGGGTAAGCAGGCCATCGGCGTTGAGGTCCCGAACGACAACCGCCAAGTGGTTGCCGTCGGCGACATCCTTGCCTCGCCCGAAGCGAAAGCGGCGAAGAATCCGCTGGAGGTGGCGATCGGGCGCGATATCAACGGTCGTTCGGTCATGGCCGATCTTTCGAAGATGCCGCACATCCTCATCGCCGGCGCCACCGGCGCGGGGAAGTCCTCATGCATCAACTCGTTGCTCACGTCGATCCTCATGCGGTCCACGCCCGATCAGGTTCGACTCATCCTCATCGACCCGAAGCGCGTCGAACTCGGTCAGTACAACCGACTTCCCCACCTGTTGACACAGGTGGTCACGAACCCGAAGAAGGCGGCGAACGCATTGTCGTGGACCGTCAAGGAGATGGAGCGACGCTACGACCTGCTCTCCGATGTCGGATTCCGCGATATCGATGGCTACAACGCGGCCTACGACCGCGGCGAGATCGTCGACCAACCCGACCTCGGCCTCGAATACCACCGTCTCCCGTACATCCTCGTGGTGGTGGACGAGCTCAACGATCTCATGATGGTTGCTGCTCGTGACGTCGAGGAATCGATCTGCCGTATCGCGCAGATGGCTCGCGCGGTTGGCATCCACCTCGTGATCGCGACGCAACGTCCATCGGTCAACGTCATCACCGGCGTGATCAAGGCCAACGTCCCAGCTCGGCTCGCCTTCGCGGTGTCGAGTCTCGCCGATTCCCGAGTCATCCTCGATCAGGGTGGTGCCGAGAAGCTTCTCGGTCGTGGCGACATGTTGTTGCTCGGACCGTCATCGAGTATCGCCCAGCGCATCCAGGGCGCATGGGTGACCGAGGACGAGGTGCGCGCAGTGGTGGCGGCCTGGCGTCAGCAGTCCCCGGAGGTCACCTATGACGACACGGTGCAGGGTTCCGATGAGTCGTCTTCCGGTAGCGGTTCGGGTGGCATGGCCGGTGGTGACGATGATGACGACGATCTCCTGAACCAAGCGATGGAACTGGTCGTTCGTTCGCAACTGGGTTCGACCTCGATGCTCCAGCGCAAACTCCGTGTGGGCTTCGCTCGCGCCGGTCGGCTCATGGATCTGCTCGAACAACGCGGGGTCGTCGGTCCGTCCGAGGGCTCCAAAGCTCGCGCCGTGCTCATGACTCCCGAGGAACTCGACGGCGCGGACTGACGCCTACGATGATCCGATGACCGAGAGTTTCTGGATCGAGACACTCGGCTGTCCCAAGAACGAGGTCGACTCCGACAAGTTGGTCGGGACGATGCTGGCCGACGGTCTGGTGCCGGCCGAGAGTCCTGAACTGGCCGATGTCGTGGTCGTCAACACATGTGCGTTCGTCGAACAGGCTCGGCAGGAATCGATCGACACCATCCTGACGCTCGACGCGGCACGAGGGTCGGGCGCGCGTTTGGTGGTGACCGGGTGTATGGCCGAGCGCTACGGCGCCGAACTCGCCGACGCGCTTCCCGAGGTCGATGCCGTTGCCGGTTTCGGTGTTCCCGTCACATTGGGGCGAACGCGAATTGCATCCTCGTCCACCTTCGATCTGCTCAATCTCCCGCG
>CAZMJK010000229.1:0-2859 GCA_964566555.1 uncultured Bifidobacterium sp.
CGATCGCATCGCTCGAGGGGTCTCGATGTTGGAAGTCGCAGACCAACTTGCGCAGGAGGGGGAGGTCAATCCCCAGCTCTATCGGATGCTGCTCGGTGCGTTACGCACACTCGAGACCTCGGCCTCTCCGCTCGTGACGCCGGCGTTCTATTGGAAGGTGCTCGCTCTCGAGGGGTACCGACCCGAGATCGATGAATGCGTGCAGTGCGGAGCCGACGACACACCACTCGTGGCGTTCGATACCGAAAGCGGAGGTCTGCTCTGCCGCATGTGCCGCCGGGGTGCACCGATCTCGGCTGAGGGCGTCACGATGATGCGCCTGATCCTCGGTGGGGGACTGAACGACGCGCTCGCGGCGGGTGAGACGCCGGAGGCCGCTGCGGTGGTGAGGGAACTCGATCAACTCGCGACCAGAGCCGTCGAGCATCACCTCGAACGTCGCCTGCGGTCGGTCAACGTGCTCGATCACTGACGGGAACCGACCGCCACCCGGTCAGCCTCTGACGGTCGTGTGCTGATACCTTCGCCCCTTCGAAGGCCGTTTGAACCGGGGGAAGTCATGACCAGCACGACCACGAACGCAACGACCGGTCAGGGATCGATTCGTCGACCACTCGAGGATGTACGGGTCGTTGATCTGACCGTGATCAACGGCGAACTGTGTCCGCGACTGCTGGGGGATCTCGGTGCCGAGGTCATCAAGGTGGAACCGCCCGAGGGTTCGCCGGCTCGAACCTGGGCGCCAGTGCGCAAGGGCGTGTCGATGTCGTTCGCGGTGAACAACGCCGGCAAGCTCGGCGTCGCCCTCGATCTCAGCGATGCCGGTGATTTCGCCAAACTCCACGAACTGCTGGACCACGCCGATGTCGTGGTCACTTCGGGACCGGAGGTGACCCCCGGTGTCTCGGTGCAGACGGTGGCGGAGCATCATCCGCATCTGATCGTGGCTGCGCTCACGCCGTATGGACTCACCGGTCCGTGGTCGGGTCGCGTCATCACCGACGAAGTGCTGTCGGCCACCGGAGGGATGACTTTCAAAGCGGGAACACTCGACCGCGAACCCCTGCCGGCTCCGAGTCAGTTCAGCAACGACGTCGCCGCCTCGGTCGCAACCTGGGGCGTGTTGTGTGCGCTGTGGCAGCGCGAACACACCGGAGCCGGTCAACTCCTCGACGTCTCGCTCAATGAATCGCTCTCTCAGTGCGCCGACTGGTCATTGCCGAACTACACGGCCCGAGTTATCGCCGGTAACAACTTCCCCGAGTTCCGCGCCGGTTCCGGTCCCGTCTATCCCATCTTCAAGTGTCGCGACGGTTACGTGCGCCTGATCGTGCTCAGCCCAGCCCAGTGGCGGGAGATGCGGGCGTGGCTCGGCGAACCGGAATACCTGCAGGATGAGGAGTACGACACCTTCCCCGGTCGATTCGCGATCGCGGAAGCGATTCTCAATCCCCTCTACGAGGAACTCTTCGCCGATCTTTCGGTCGAAGAGGTTTCGGCCAAAGCGCAGGAGCGCGGCATCGTCTGCACTCCGGTGTACGACGCGCCCCGCGCCCTTACCAACGAGCACTTCGATTCGCGGGGCACGTTCCAGTCGATGGAACTCGCCCCCGGTGTCGTGGCGAAACTGCCGTCCGGGTACTTCGAGTTCAACGGGGTCCGTATGGGGCCGTTGACGCCGCCCCCGGCGATCGGTCAGCACAACGAGCAGGTGTTCTCCTCCTTGGGGGACAAGCGCACCGCATCGGCGGCCCCTGCACCGTCACTTCCACTCGCAGGTCTACGAGTCATGGACTTCGGTCAGGGAGCGGTCGGGGTCGAAGCCGGCCGTCTGTTCGGTGAATACGGAGCCGATGTCATCAAGATCGAGACACGTACGCACTACGACTTCATCCGCGTCGTCACGGGCACCGAGATGGGGCCCTCCTTCGCTTCCTCGAGTCGATCGAAGCGGGCACTCGGGGTCAACGCCAAGTTTCCCGAAGGCCGGCAGTTGTTGCTCGATCTCGTCAAGCAGTCCGATGTCGTCATCGAGAACGTGACCACCGGTGCGATGGACGCGCTCGGCATCGGGTACTCCGATCTCTCGGCGGCCAATCCTGGAGTCGCGATGGTCGCGAGTCAGTTGATGGGCTCGCGTGGAGTGTGGGCTCATTGGCGTGGCTACGGTCCGAGCACGCAGGCACCGGGTGGACTGTCGTTCCTCTGGTCCTACGAGAACGAGGACGAGCCTGCCGGCACCGCGTCGATCTTCCCCGACCACTTCGTCGGTCGGCTTTCGGCCTGCGGCGCGCTCGCCACACTCATCGGGCGTGCTCGTGGCACCGTCCCCGGCGGTTTCGTCGAGATCGCACAGTGTGAAGCCGTTGTGGGTTCGATCGCCGATCTGCTCGCGGCCGAGTCGGTCGAACCCGGCTCGGTGCGCCCGATGGGTGTGCACACCGAGCAGGCTGCACCGGGAGCGATGTATCGCTGTGCTCCCGAGATCGACGCGACTGGTGCCGAGAACGCCGAGATGTGGGTGGCGATCAACTGTCGTGACGACGCCGATTGGACGGCGCTCTGTGGTGTGATCGGTCGACCCGAGTTGGCCACCGACCCACGGTTCGCGACGTTCGCCGACCGGGCAGCCGCGGCAGCCGAGCTCGATGCACTCATCGGCGAATGGACGCTCACCCGCAATCGCTTCGATGTCACCGACGCGTGTCAAGCCGTTGGTGTTCCGGCCGGGCCGATGCTCACGTCGCCCGATCTGCTCGTGAACGAGCACTTCCAACAGCGCGGGTTCCTCGTCGAGATCGATCAGCCGGGTGTTGGCGTGTTCACCCTCGAGGGCCCTGGATTCATCGCGAGTGGCAT
>CAZMJK010000230.1:0-2854 GCA_964566555.1 uncultured Bifidobacterium sp.
AGCCTTCTTGGCCACTGCCTTCTTCTTGGCCGGGGCCTTCTTCGCCGGCGCCTTCTTGGCCACCGCCTTCTTCTTGGCCGGAGCCTTCTTGCCGGCGATCACCGCGTCCTTGAATGCCTTGAGCGGCGTGATCTTGGCGGCCTTCTTCGCCGGGACCTTGACGGTCGCACCGGTCTGCGGGTTACGGGCGAGACGGGGACCGCGCTGCACGCGACGGAACTTGGCGAAACCGGTGAGGACCACGTCCTCGCCCGTCGCCACCGTATCGGTGATCGTGATGATGAACTCCTCGACGAAGGCCACTGCCTGCTTCTTGTCGATGTCAAGCCGCTCGGCGAGTTCAGCGGCCAGTTCTCGTTTGTTCACGCTCTTCTCCTTGATTCCCGACAGCCACCGTCGGTGGTGGCTTGTGACGACCGGGGTTCAAATCGTCGCGCACCGAACGCGCACATTCGCGGCAATCGAGCAGAAAAACGGGAAATTTTCTGCCCGAATGTGTCGTCGGTCTCGTTCCGCGGATCCCGCACTCACCCCATCGGGGATCGATTGCCCCGAATGTTTCAGAACGAGAGGACGATCTTGCCGAAGTGCTCGCCGGCGAGAAGGTCCTCGAATGCGGCAGTGACCTCGGAGAACGGGCGCACCGAATCGATCTCGGGGCGGACGCTTGTGGCGTCGACCATGGCGATCAATCGCTGCAACTCCCCCCTCGTTCCCATCGTGGATCCGACGATCGAGCGCTGGAGGAAGAACACCTGGGTCAGTTCGGCCGAGGGATCGTCTCCGGTGGTCGCGCCCGACACCACCACGACGCCCCCCGGGCGAAGGGCGCGGATCGACTGCGACCACGTCGCCCTTCCCACGGTCTCCATGACGGCATCGACCTTCTCGGGGAGCCGCTCATCGGAGGCGAACGTCGCATGCGCGCCGAGTTCCAGCGCCTTGGCCCGCTTCTCCTCGGAACGACTGGTCACCCACACTCGAAGCCCTGCGGCTCGAGCGAGCACAATCACTGCCGTGGCAACTCCGCCACCGGCTCCTTGGACGAGCACGGTGTCGCCCGGTCGAAGACCGGCGCGGGTGAACAACATTCGATATGCCGTCAACCATGAGGTCGGCAGGCACGCCGCCTCTTCGAACGAGAGTGACGATGGTTTGGCGAGCACGTTTCGCCGCGGGACGGCGATCCGTTCGGCCAACGTTCCCGGAAAACGTTCCGAGAGCAGCGAGCGCTTCGGATCGAGTGTTTCGTCGCCGTCGCCTGCATCGGGATCGGCAATGACGGCGTGGATGATGACCTCGTTCCCTTCGTCATCGACGCCAGCACCATCGCATCCGAGGATCATCGGCAACTGTTCGGCCCGCAACCCGACGCCGCGCAGACTCCAGAGATCGTGGTGATTCAGGGCAGCGGCACGCAGATGGACTCGCACCCACCCCTCGGGGACCTCGGGCTCGGGAACCTCGCCGAACCTCAGACCCTCGAGTGGTCGCTCTTGATCGAATCCGACAGCAGTGACACCGAGCATTCAGGCAACAGTAACGGCCTCGCGCCGCATCGCATCCAGCTCGGCGCGCACGGCATCGGCTCCTGCGAGTCGAACCGAGACCCGGCCGGCAGCGTCGGCTCGAATCACCGTGGGTGCCCTGCGAATGCGATAGCGGGCGGCGAGATCCAGTTCCTCGGCCACGTTCAGCACGACGACCGAATCCTCGGGGCACTGTCCGGAGATCTGTTCGATCACTCGAGGGCACACCGCGCAGTAGTCGGTGGTGAAGACGAGCCAGAGCGGAGCACCGGTCAGATAGCGCGATGGAACGTCGGGAAGGCCGTTGGCGCGCGCCGGGCGATCGACATCGATGAGGTCGTGGGAGGCGCGCTCGACAGTGACCACTCGCACCCCACCCCGCAATCGGACGAACAACACGTACATCTCACAACCAACGCACACTCCGGTCGTCGCGGCTGCAGCGGCGAGAACGGCGACGATCAGTGCGAGCGTCCAACCGACCGTCGACGCGCCGAGGGCGAAGGCCACGGTGGCGGCACCGAGGAAGACGACACCGACGGTGGCCGCGAATCGAGGAGGACGCGGATCTTCGAGTTCGGCCGGTGGCGCAAGGCGGGGCTTGATGACCCGGCTGTAGAGCCACAACACCGGTCCCCACTTCGGGCCGAAGGCAGCGCCGAGGAACAGCACCACGGCGAAGGTCGGAACGACCACCCACTGCTTGGTGAGGAATCCCACCACGAGGGCGATGGCCAGGACCGCCTGGTTGGTCCGGGGGCCACGGGGATCGATGGGTGCAGGTGTCGTCGACATGGGACCGAGTCTAAACCCGACCTATTCGATCAGCAATAGGGAGATTGCGCTCAGGTCCGATCGAGGCGGGTCACGACTTCCACGTGATGGGTGTGGGGGAACATGTCGATCACCACCGATTCGACCGGCCGATACCCCTCAGCCGAGAGAAGGGCGACGTCACGACCGGCGGCGGCCGGATCGCAACTCACGAGGATGAACCGTTCCGCACCAGCGGTGGAGAGGACCTTGACCGCCTTCCGCCCCAGACCGGCCCGCGACGGGTCGGCCACGACGAGTCGTGCCGGCGGCGGGCGGAACCGCTCGATCGACGTGCCCACGACGCGCACATCGAGATCGGGCAGATTCACCCTGGCGTCGGCCACCGATGAGCGACTCCGTTCGGCGGCGACGGCTCGCCATCCGGGGGCATCGGCCAGCAGGCTCCCGGCGAACAAGCCGACCCCGCAATAGGCATCGATGAGTGTCTGGTTGTCGGCCTCGGAGTGCACGAGGTCGGCGGCCATCGATCGCACCACCTCGACCAGCGC
>CAZMJK010000231.1:0-2819 GCA_964566555.1 uncultured Bifidobacterium sp.
ATGGCGGCCGAGTCGGCCACGCCGGAGAAGATCGCGTTCTTCGTGCGCCACACGTCTGGAGTCATCTGCACTCCTCTCACCGGCGAACGACTCGACGAACTCGAAGTTCCGCTCATGGTTCGTGACAACACCGAAGCGCAGCGAACGGCGTTCACCTACTCGGTCGATTATCGCCACGACACGTCGACCGGCATCTCCGCCGCTGATCGTGCCGCAACGATTCAGGCGTTGATCGACCCCACGACTCGCCCCGGGGATCTCGCTCGGCCCGGACATATCTTCCCGTTGCGTTACGCCGAGGGTGGCGTGCTCAAGCGTGCGGGTCACACCGAAGCGGCCGTTGACCTGTCACGTATGGCCGGCATGTATCCGGCAGGCGTGTTGTGCGAGATCGTGAACGACGACGGCACGATGGCTCGGGTCCCGGATCTCGTCGAGTTCTGCAAGGAACACGATCTTCTGCTCATCTCGATCGCCGAACTCATTCGGTATCGCCGGCAGACGGAGAAGTTGGTCAAGCGCGTCTCCGAGGCCCGCATCCCCACGAATTGGGGCGATTTCACGTGCTACGTGTATGAGAACGTTCTCGATGGACAGCAGCACATCGCGTTGGTCAAGGGCGCAGTGCAAGGACAGGACAACGTCCTCGTGCGCGTCCATTCGGAATGTCTGACTGGCGATGTGTTCGGGTCACTCCGATGCGACTGTGGCATCCAGCTGGACAAGGCGATGGAACTGATCGACGACGAAGGTCTCGGAGTCGTCGTCTACCTGCGCGGCCATGAAGGACGCGGTGTGGGGATCGGGCACAAGATCCGGGCCTATTCCTTGCAGGACGCAGGACAGGACACGGTCGAGGCCAACGTGAGTCTGGGCCTTCCCATCGATTCCCGCGAGTACGGCATCGGCGCTCAGATCCTCGTCGACCTCGGCATCACCACGATGCGTGCCCTCACGAACAACCCGTCGAAGTACGGCGGGCTCGATGGTTTCGGTCTCGACATCGTCGAGCGTGTTCCCCTCGAGACGATCCCCAATCCCGAGAACATCGGCTATCTGCGCACCAAGCGCGAGAAGATGGGTCACTTCCTGGAGGGCTTGGACTGATGTCGACCAACTTTCGTGCGGCCAATTCCGTTGCCAGCAACGTCGATGGGTCCGGGATCCGTGTCGGTCTGGTGTGCGGGCGGTTCAACGACCACATCACCAATCGCCTGCTCGATGGAGCCGAGAACGCGTTGGGTGTTCACGGCGTGGCGGAAACTGACGTGATCCAGGTCTGGGTTCCCGGCGCGTACGAAGCACCGATGGCGGCGAAGGCACTCGTGGACAGCGGAAAGGTCGATGTCGTGGTCTGCCTCGGCGCGGTGATCCGAGGTGAAACCTCGCACTATGACTTCGTCGCTGGAGAATGCGCCCGTGGGATCATGGACGTCCAACTCGCGACGGGCGTACCGGTCATCTTCGGTGTGTTGACGACCGAGAATCTGGAACAAGCGTTGGCCCGGTCCTCGGAAGAGGACAACAAGGGCGAGGAGTGTGTTCGCACCGCCCTCGAAATGGTGAATCTCCTCCGATCGATCACGTCGAAGTAGCGATCAACCGACGGCAGCACCGAAGAGTTTGCCGATGGCCATCGTCACGGCCATCGCAAGGATGCCACCACCCACGACGCGGAGCATCGGGCGTTTGGGAGCCGCTCCACCAGCGCGCGCTCCGGCATAGCCGAGGATCACCAAGGCGATGACGGAGACGATCAGTGTGGTCAGGATGCGGGCACCACTCGGGGCGAAGGCGGCGGCCAGCAACGGCAGCAGTGCCCCGATGGCGAACGAGGTCGTGGAGGACCATGCCGCTTGGAACGGACGAGCGCGAGTCGATTCGGTGATTCCGAGTTCTTCGATCAGGTGGGTCTGTAGTGCGTTGTGGGCGGTGAGTTCCACTGCTACTTGCCGCGCGAGGTCGTGCTTGAGGCCCTTCTCCTGGTAGATGGCCGTGAGTTCCGCGAGCTCCCGCTCTGGGGTGTGCTCGAGTTCCCACTTCTCCTTCGCGATGTCGGCCTCTTCGGTATCGCGTTGGGAACTCACCGAGACGTATTCGCCGAGACCCATCGAGAGTGCGCCCGCGGTCAGGCCGGCGACCCCGGCGGTGAGGATCGCAGTGCGGGTCGAGTCGGCCGCTGCGACACCGAGGATCAAGGCCGCGGTCGAGATGATCCCGTCGTTCGCACCCAGAACCGAGGCGCGGATCCAGCCGGTCCGATGGGAGAAGTGGCGTTCCTTGTGTCGGGCCATGCGAGCAGCCTAAGGGCCACTACACCTGTTCGGAACCGAAATGAGTTTCGAGGTCGTGGGAATCGGACGGTAGGTTGGTCCGATGCTCAAGCTTGTACTGCCAAAGGGGTCTCTCGAGAAGGCGACGCTCGAACTCTTCGAGGCTGCCGATCTCAAGGTGTCTCGCGACTCCGCTGTGCAATACAAGGCCACCATCGACGATCCCCGTGTCGTCGACGTGCGCATCCTTCGCCCACAGGAGATCCCGGTGTACGTCGCCGAAGGGCTCTTCGATCTCGGCATCACCGGACGGGATTGGATCGAGGAGACGAACTCCACCGTCGAATCGCTGGGTGAGTTGCGCTATTCGAAGGTGACGAGCAATCCAGTGCGGATCATCGTCGCCGTGCCGAGCGACTCTCCGTACGAGAACGTCTCGCAGCTCCCTCAAGGAGTGAGGGTGTCGAGCGAATATCCCGAATTGACTCGCCGATTCTTCGCTGAGAAGGGGATCACCGCCGACATCAAGCTCTCCTACGGTGCGAC
>CAZMJK010000232.1:0-608 GCA_964566555.1 uncultured Bifidobacterium sp.
TCGCGCCGGCGATGGTCACGACCTTCATCACCGATCCGGGTTCGTACTGCGTGGTCAGCGCGGAGTTGTTCGAACTGACACGAACCGCACCAGTCTCAGGATCGAGCACCATGTCGGCGATCGCGAGGATCTCACCGGTACCCGGCCGACTCACGATGGCAATCCCGCCCTTCGCCCCGGTCGTCTTCACCTGTTCACCGAGCAGTCGCTCCGCCTCAAACTGAATCGACTGATCGATCGTGAGTTTCAGATCGTCACCCTTGACCGCCGGCGTCAGTGAATGATCGCCCACTGCGATCGTTCGTCCACTCGGGCGCCGCTCAAGCGAGAGCTTTCCCGGAGTCCCCGTGAGCGCTTCACCGAACTGGGACTCGAGCCCCGAGATCCCCACGTTGTCGACATCCACGCTGCCGAGGAGCGACCGAGCCGAATCCCCCGCCGGAGCGAACCGTTCGCTCTCGTCGAGGAACGCCACACCGGCCAGCCCGAGCGCTTCGACCTTCTCCGCCACATCTGCTGGCACCCGACGGGCGAGGTAGGCGAATCGTCCCTTGCCGTTCATCTTCGATTCGACCAGGAGCGGATCGAGTCCGAGAACGGGTGCGAGG
>CAZMJK010000232.1:618-2759 GCA_964566555.1 uncultured Bifidobacterium sp.
TGCTGCTGTTCGGCGGCAGCATCCGTGACGAGTTTGGGATCGACGAAGACGGACCGGCCCGGACGGGAGATCACCAGCTCCGCTCCGTTGCGGTCGAGGATGGCACCTCGATCGGCGGCCAGTACCTGCGTGTTCGTGCGCTGACCCTCGCCGTAGGCGACGTACTTCGCTCGATCGAGCACCTGCAGATTCACGACGTGCAGAAGCACGTAGGCGAACAGGATGAAGACCACGATGAGCACGATGAGCGTGCGTCGACGCTGGTTTCCGACAGTGGTGCGCACCATCACCGGCTTCGAGCCACGACCAGCGCTCGACGCATCGAACACTCCTCGCAGCGCCGAGAGGATCGACGCCCACACCGAGGCCATCACCGATTGCAGATCGAGCGTCGACGAGGACGACAGCGAGGCGTTGGCACGGCGCGTCGAGGCAGGTGTGGTCACCGCAGGCGAACGACGAGCCCTCGAAGCGGCATCCGGACGCGTATGCATCGAATCCGTTCGTTCAGCGGAACGAACGCGATGCGATGAGGTGGTCGAACGAGCGGCCGCAGTTCCTCTGACCGATGCGTGACGAGGCGGGCGAGACGGTGGCGCCGTCCGGCGACGGCCCCGAGGCAGATACTCCGGAGAATTCCAGGGTGCGCTCGACTTCGGATGATCGACCGAAGGCGCACCGGGACCCGGAGGCGGATTCATCGCTTCCCCGCAACGGTGGTCGACGTCGTCGACTTCGCGGCCGTCGATGGCGTGGTCTTGGGTGCCGCGGAGGAGCGAGCGATGGTCGTCGGGGTCGGTGCCGGTGGCATCTCGGCGGCGCGAGCATCATCGGTGGCCTTCGGCTGCAGATACACCGGAGTCGGGGCGGGGATCATGCCGAGACGGGTCGTTGCCGCCGTCGTGATGTTCTGAGGGCTCTGGAGTTTCGCCAACTCGACTCGGAGATGCTCCGCTCGGGTCTCGGCGTCGGCGATCCGATTGTTCACTCGATCGATATGGGCTTGTTCCGAAATGATGAGAGTCTGAGCACCGGCGATAGCGAAGAGTGCGGTGACCACGAAGGCGATGCCGGCGAACCAACCGATGCGCCGACGCTCCGGGGCCGAGCGATCGACGATGCGCAGCCGGGCGCGAAGTCCTTCGCGACGCGACTCCTCGGGCGCACGCAGGGCGGAGGAGCGTCGGCTCGCGGTTGCAACGCGCGCGCTCGTCATGACCGTTCCGCGATTCGAAGTCGAGCACTCTCCGCGCGCGGGTTCGCTTCCCGCTCTGCATCGCCGGGTGTCGTTCCGCCTCGTCGAACCAAACGAACCTTCGGCGACGCACCGCAGACGCACGGAAGATTCGGAGGACACACACAACCCCCGGACTCCGCATCGCGCATGACCTGCTTGACGATGCGATCCTCACCCGAGTGGTAGGACAGCACCACGAGCCGGCCACCCGTCGTCAGCGATTCGAGCGCCGCGTCCAGTGCAACAGGCAGGGCACCGAGTTCGTTGTTCACTTCGATTCGAAGCGCCTGGAACGTTCGTTTCGCCGGATGGCCGCCGGTGCGGCGGGCAGGAGCGGGAATCGCATCGCGAGTGATGGTCGCCAGTTCGGCGGTGGTGACCACGGGCCGGGCGGCGACGATGGCGCGCGCGATCCGTGTCGCGTACCGCTCATCACCGAACTCGCGGAGCACCCGAGCCAAATCGGCTTCGGCGTAGTCGTTGACCACCGTCGCTGCGGTGAGCGATCGGGTGCGATCCATCCGCATGTCGAGTGGCGCATCGAATCGATAACTGAAGCCGCGCTCAGGACGATCGAACTGCGGAGAGCTCACGCCGAGGTCGAAGAGCGCACCGACGATCGGCTGACCGCCGAGTTCGTCGTCGATGATCGATGCCAACGAATCAAACCGTGCATGAACCGCACGGGCACGCCCGCCGAACGGGGCGAGCCGTTCGCGTGCGACGGCCAGTGCATCAGCATCCTGATCGATACCGAGTACGGAGAGGTGGGGATGTGCTTCGAGGACAGCCACCGCATGACCCGCTCCTCCGAGCGTGGCATCGACGATCCACCCGGACGGAACCGTGTCGAAGGCCGCCACGATCTCGTCGAGCATCACCGGGCGGTGGTCGAACGATTCGT
>CAZMJK010000233.1:0-2748 GCA_964566555.1 uncultured Bifidobacterium sp.
CGCGGCTGGCTCACTGCGCCAGAAGGACGCATCGATCACCGCAAGTCGAAACCTCGCGTTCTGGACCTACCAATTGGGCGAAGTCGTCGGTGGTCCCGATCTTCAGGAACATCACGAGATCTTCGAGTTCCTTGGCGGTTTGGGATTTCCCGTCAATCCTGAGGTCGCCATTCTTCGCGGCCTTGACGAGGTCGAAGCGCATTGCGCGCGGTGGCAACAACGGCGACACGACCTCGATTACGAGATCGATGGTGTCGTCGTGAAGGTCGATTCGTTGGCGCTGCAGCGAGAGTTGGGCTTCACGTCGCGGGCACCTCGGTGGGCGATCGCCTACAAGTTTCCCCCGGAGGAGCGGACGACCAAGTTGATCGATATCCAGGTCTCCATCGGACGGACCGGCCGGGCGACGCCGTTCGCACAACTTGAACCGGTCTTCGTTGGCGGGTCGACGGTCGAATTCGCCACTTTGCACAATCAGGATCAGGTGGCGGCGAAAGACGTCCGACCTGGCGATGTGGTGATCGTTCGCAAGGCGGGTGATGTCATTCCTGAAGTGGTGGGACCCGTCCTTCGAGAGCGTCCGAAGGGTCTGCGCAAGTGGAAGTTCCCGACGAACTGCCCTGTGTGTGGGCATCGGCTCGTTCGTCCTGACGACGGAGCCGATCATCGCTGCCTGAACCTGTCGTGTCCGGCGCGAGTGGCAGGTGCGATCGAACACTTCGCGTCTCGCGGCGCGATGGACATCGAGGGTCTCGGAGAACAGCGGGTGCAACTCTTCTGCGAATTGGGGCTCTTGGCCGATGTCGCCGACATCTATTCGCTTCGGGCCGATCAACTGACCGGCCTCGACAAGTTCGCTGATGTCTCGGTGCAGAAACTTCTCGATGCCATCGAGGGGTCGAAGACCAAGCCGTTGGCCAATCTTCTGGTCGGATTGAATATCCGTCACTTGGGCGGCGCTGGTGCGCTGGCCCTTGCCGAGCATTTCGGACACCTCGATCGGATCGAGCAGGCATCGGAGGACGAACTCGCATCGGTCGAGGGGGTCGGGACGATCATCGCCCGGTCCGTGCATGAGTGGTTCACCGACCCGGCCAATGGTGCCGTGATCGAGAAATTGCGAGCCGCCGGTGTGAATTTTCAGGGCCCCGAGGCATCGGATCTCCCGCAGACGCTTGCGGGGCTCATCGTGGTCGTCACCGGAACGTTGGATGGTTTCACTCGGGACGAAGCCGAAGCCGCCATCAAGGGTCGCGGCGGTAAATCGCCGGGGAGTGTTTCCAAGAAGACGACTGCGGTGGTGATCGGCGCAGGCCCGGGCGCGTCGAAAGTGAGCAAAGCGGAGGAGCTCGGGATCCCCGTGCTCGATGAGGCCGGTTTCCTCGAACTGCTGGAAACCGGTACCTTGCCCTCTTCCGTCGAACCGTAGGGGGATTCGTGGCTATCGAAGCTGTGGTGTTCGATTTTGGTGGGGTGTTCACGAGTTCGCCGTTCAGCGGGCTCCACGCGTGGCACACCGAACGCGGTCTCGACCCGGAACTCGGTCTGCGTGCCGTGTTCGGTCCCTATGACCAGGACACCGATCATCCGTGGCACCAACTCGAACGTGGAGAGATCGCGCTCGAGGCGGCGGCGGCGCAGATCCAGGTGGTCGGTGCCGAGATGGGGATCGACGTCGACCTTCGAGAGATGTTCGGCGCGTTGGGTGGCGATTCCGGCCCGCGCTCGGACGTGGTGGAGAAAGGTTTGGCGCTGCGAGCGGCGGGCTACCGCACTGCCTTGATCACCAACAACATCAAGGAGTTCTCCGACGGCTGGCGGGCGATGATCCCTGTCGACGAATTGTTCGAGGTCATCGTGGACTCCTCCGCCGTCGGCATTCGCAAGCCGGATCTGCGGATCTACGAGATGACGCTCGAGCAGCTGGGCGTCGCCGCAGAGAATGCGGTCTTCCTCGATGACGCGCCTGGCAACATCGTTGCGGCCCGCGAGGTCGGTATGCACGCCATCCTCGTCGAGGACGACCACACCGGCGCGTTCGCGGAGCTCGACCGACTTCTCAGCGAAGGTTGATCACACGACGGTGAAACACCAGCTTCGACTCGACGTCACCGCCGGACCGAAAGCGGACTGCCAGTAGGTGGCGATCATGCAGTTCTCACCGGCCGGCAATGTTTCGAAGACCTTCCCCGGCCCCGCCTTGAAGGTGACCTGATTGGTCTGCGGTACCACGTAGGTCTGATCGAGAGGCAGGGGAACTCCGTTGAGAGTGAGTGAGGCCTCGTAGCCAGGCGCCATGTCGATGCCGATCAGATCCTGCTGCAGGATCTTCGCTCCCGGCGTCGGGATCAATCGCTGGATCCGTCCACCGTCGAGTTGGGTCGTATCCGACGTCCCCAAGCCCGCGGCGATCACGATGCAGACTCCGGCGATCGCGAGGAGTCCGATGTAGGCGAGGTGGCGTGGTTTGAATCGACGAGTCGGTTTCGCCACCGTCGACGACGTTGCATCGCCGGTCGGCGACGAGGGGTTGGAAGCATCCGTGGAACTCACGGGTGAAGTCTGCCCGCAATCGGTGCGAGTGCAGTCCTCGGCCTCGGAAAAAATCGGTCACGAGGTTGAGAGGGGTGACCGAATTCGCGAGACGAGAGAACTAGCCTCACCCCGTGTCCAACGCCCGCGCTGCCGACCGTATCGGTCAGGTGCTCGGGGGGCGCTACCGGCTGCTGGCCCCCATCGGCACCGGGG
>CAZMJK010000234.1:0-571 GCA_964566555.1 uncultured Bifidobacterium sp.
TGGGCCGCGGCCTTGATGGATGCCGGATCGCCATCGAGTCGGGGTTCGTAGCCGGCGAGATCCACCGACTCGGGCCAGTACCAATCGAGAGTCGAGTTCGGATTGGTCGGGTCGACCAGATCTTTGGGGATGTCGATGAGGACAGGACCCGGACGCCCGGTGGTTGCGATGTGGAACGCCTCGCGCACCACGCGGGGAATGTCGGCGGCGTCCGTCACGAGCTCGTTGTGTTTGGTCACCGAACGCGTGATGCCGACCGTGTCGACTTCCTGGAACGCATCGGTTCCGATACCGGCCGTACCGACCTGGCCGGTGATGACGACCATCGGCACCGAATCCATGTAGGCGTCGGCCAACGGCGTCACGATGTTCGTCGCCGCTGGCCCACTCGTCACCATCGCCACGCCGGGCCGACCCGTCGCATGGGCGTATCCCTCGGCCATATGTCCGGCACCCTGTTCATGACGAACGAGGATGTGACGAATCGGCGAGTCAATGATCGGGTCGTACACGGGCAGGATCGCGCCTCCGGGCAGGCCGAAGATCACATCGACACCCTCGAGCTCGAGGG
>CAZMJK010000234.1:581-1107 GCA_964566555.1 uncultured Bifidobacterium sp.
GACGGACGGAGCCGGCGTGTGCTAGCGGAGTACTACGAGCGATGCAGAGACTGACGTGCTCACAGGTCCCCAAGTGTGGCCGCGGCGCACCCCCGCGGGCAACTCGGGCGATTTCCCCACCCACGAAATTGACCATGGGTAGCCTCTGACCATGACGACTCCACAGAGTTCACCACCGGGCTGGTACGACGATGGAAGCGGCCAGCAGCGCTGGTGGGACGGCATGCAGTGGGGCCAATACGCCTCGCAAGTGCCGACGACCAGCACTGGTGTCGGCGACCAGAAGACCATGGCCGTCCTTGCTCAGGTGCTCGGACTCGTCACCGGTTTCATCGGACCACTCATCATTTATCTCATGAATGGAGAGAAAGACGCCTACGTACGCCATCACGCCGCTGAGGCGCTGAATTTCCAACTCACACTGCTGATCGGCTACGTCGTCTCCTTCGTCCTCGTCTTCGTGATCGTCGGGATTTTCCTTTTCCCGGTGCTCATCGTGCTCGGCATCGTCTTTCCGATCATTGCG
>CAZMJK010000234.1:1117-2712 GCA_964566555.1 uncultured Bifidobacterium sp.
TCGATGGGCTGACGCCACTGACGATCTGGAAAAACTGGAAGGGGCCCCGGCAGTGACCGGAGCCCCTTCTCATTTACGTGTCTCCCTTCGCCCTGCGGCGAAGGGATCAATCACTTGGTTGCGAGCGACGGACAGTTCTTGTTGGTCCACGCCTCGATGTTGTCGTAGGCCTTCTGCATCTTCGGATCGTCGAGAGCCGCCCCCGCCTTCGTCAACTTCTCCATCGTCGCAGGATCGGTCAGATTGTTGAAGTTCACACCGTCGAGCGCATCGGCGTAGGACTTGAATCCGGCCACGATCGTCTTCCAGTCGTCGCGAATCTCACTCGGGACCTGGGAGGTGAACGACTCGAGCGTCTTCACTGCCGAATCCATATCGGCGGCCATGTCCCCGCTCGTGGACGTGTCCATCGCATCCATCTTCGCCGACAACTCTTCGGTCTTGTTGAAGAGTTCGACGCACTTCGACGAGTCACCTCCACCACTACTCGGCTTCGCGGTCGTGGCCGAGGACGAATCGCCCGAGGAACTCGCGGAGTCGCTGCTCTTCGAGGAACCGCCACAGGCCGTGCCCATCAACATGAGTCCGGCAACGAGAACCGATGCGAGCACAGCACCCTTCTTCTTCGAGGACATGTATTCCCTCCTATGGGAGATCGATGTCCTCACAGCCTAGAGAACTCCTCGAACGCGGACGGGGAGTTCGTCAGGACTGCGAGCGACGTGACTCCAGAATGGCCGCGACGGCCTTTCCGTCGGCCTGCCCCTTCGTGACCTTCATCACCTTGCCGGTGAAGAACCCCTGGAGCTTGCCCCGTTTCTTGTCATCGCCCGTGCAGAACTCATTCCATTCATCCGGGCTCTCGGCGATGAGGCCGTCGACGATGCCCTCGAGTTCGGCGGTGTCCATGGCCTCGAATCCGAGTTCGGCGGCGATGACATCGGGAGCCCGACCCGAGAGCACCATTTCCGCCAGCACCGTCTTTGCCTGGGTTGCGGTGAGCTGGCCTCCCAATTCGAGCGTGACCAAGTGCGCCAGCTTCGGGGGGTCGAGCGAGGCTGCGCCGTCGGTCGCGAGATTGTGTTCGACATGAGTGAGCACGCGCTTGCCGTCGCCTCCGGCGGCGATGGCTGCAAGTGCCAAGGAATCCAGATCGCGTTGCACGGCGATGACGATGGCGGGCTCGATCGCTGAAAGGCCGGCGGCCTGCGCGAGTGCGTCACGACGCTCGGCGGGCAATGGTGGCATCGCAGCATCGATCGCTGCGATCCATTCGGCACTCGGTGCCAGCGGAACGAGATCCGGCTCTTGGAAGTAGCGATAGTCCTCCGCTTCTTCCTTCGAACGACCGGGTCGAGTCCTTCCCGCCCCCTCATCCCAGTGACGCGTTTCCTGCTTGATCCGCTCACCCGACTCGAGCAGGTCGACCTGACGACGGGCCTCGTAGTCGATGGCCCTTCCCAGCGATCGTAACGAATTCAGGTTCTTGATCTCACAACGAGTGCCCAATTCCGCGTCGCCGACTCGACGGACCGAGACGTTCGCATCGACGCGGAGCGAACCCTCCTCCATCTTGGCGTCGGATGCCTCGGTGG
>CAZMJK010000235.1:0-2696 GCA_964566555.1 uncultured Bifidobacterium sp.
CTCTTGATGTAGGTGGTGGGGTACAGCATCTCCTGCATGCCGGGCCCTCCCCGCGGCCCCTCGTACCGAACCACGACGACCTCACCGGCGACGACTTCCTCGTTGAGGATGCCCTCAACCGCTGCGTCCTGACTCTCATACACACGGGCCGGACCCGTGAACGAGAAGATCGACTCGTCGACACCGGCGGTCTTGACGATGCAACCATCGGCGGCGAGGTTCCCGAACAGCACCGCGAGACCACCATCGGCGGTGTACGCGTGTTCCACCGATCGGATGCATCCTCCCTCTCGATCCTCATCCAGTGACGGCCAGCGCGTGTCCTGACTGAACGCCACCTGCGTGGGGATTCCAGCGGGACCGGCGGTCCAGAAATGGCGGGCCTCGTCGGTGCAGGTGGGCCGCTTGATATCCCACTCGTTGAGCGAGTCGAGCATCGTCGCACTGTGCACCGTGGGGACCGAGGCGTCGATGAGGCCGGCACGTTCCAATTCGCCGAGGATCGCCGGGATGCCACCGGCGCGGTGGACGTCCTCGACGTGGTACTTGTCGGTCGAAGGAGCGACCTTGCAGATGTTCGGAACCCTGCGGCTCAACGCGTCGATATCGGCCATAGTGAATTCGATGTGACCCTCATGCGCCGCGGCGAGGATGTGCAACACCGTGTTGGTGCTTCCACCCATTGCGACATCCAACGCCATCGCATTCTCGAATGCCTTCTTGCTGGCGATGTTGCGGGGAAGAACCGACTCATCGTCGTTCTCGTAGTACCGCTTCGCCAGTTCCACGACCGTCCGACCGGCACGCAGGAACAACTTCTCTCGATCGGCGTGTGTGGCCACCACCGTCCCGTTCCCCGGAAGGGAGAGTCCAAGAGCTTCGGTCAGACAGTTCATCGAGTTGGCGGTGAACATGCCCGAGCACGAACCACACGTGGGACATGCAGAACGTTCCACCGCTTCGACATCGTCATCGCTGACGTTCCTGTCGCCAGAGGTCTGAATGGCAGAGATGAGGTCGACCTTCACCTCGGAACCGGCGAGCCGAGTCTTGCCCGCCTCCATCGGTCCGCCTGAGACGAAGACGACGGGGATGTTGAGTCGCAATGCCGCCATCAACATGCCCGGGGTGATCTTGTCGCAGTTCGAGATACACACGAGCGCATCTGCACAATGCGCGTTGACCATGTATTCGACCGAATCGGCGATGAGATCTCGACTGGGGAGGCTGTAGAGCATTCCGCCGTGACCCATGGCGATTCCGTCATCGACCGCAATGGTGTTGAACTCTTTCGCCACTCCACCATGAGCCTCGATCTCCCGAGCCACGAGTTGGCCGAGGTCCTTGAGGTGCACATGCCCGGGCACGAACTGGGTGAACGAGTTCGCGATGGCGATGATCGGCTTGTCGAAGTCCCCATCGGTCATGCCGGTCGCACGCCAAAGGGCGCGAGCGCCGGCTTGGTTTCGTCCGTGGGTGGTGGTGCGTGAGCGATAGGTCGGCATGGCGGAGACGTTAGTGGGCCTCCCCCGCCGCGCTTCAGTCCCCCGCTCGACGAGCGGCGCTCAGGCGATCTCGGTGTAGGTGGGGAACGGTGGATTCGGTTCGGCGATGTTGAAACGTCGGCGAATATCCGCGATCGGAAGGTGCGCCGTGGAGGAAAGGTGTACCTCCACCAGATCAACATACGGGGGCCGCCGTCGAAGGAGAGCGTCGAGCACGACCTCCATCGCCCCCGGCCGCCCCAGGGTGCCCACCTTCGCCGTGAACGAGGGTGGGGCGAAGGCGCCGTATTCCATGATGGCCATGACGCCCAGGAGGTACGCCCAGTGATCCGCGTCCTCACGAGCGCCGAGCAGGAACGCCCCGAGGGCGATCTCCTCGTGCGCCTGCGGGCCACACCCAGCGATCAAATGACACATGTCGTGCCCGACGAAGAACGCAGGGACTCCCGGTTGCTCGCCGGGCAGCGCAAAGCCGTTGTCCCGGTAGAACTCCACGTACTCTCGACCAAGCGTTCCTCGTGGAAGATCACGAAGCGCGAGCACCCGTTCCACCAACGCAGGTTCGGCGACCTCGGTCACGCCATAGTCGTCACTCAAACTCGATTCCGTCATGGCTTCGACAGCTCCGCCCCATGCTCGGTAGAGATCGTCGCTGATCTCGAGCATCTGCGACTCGACCATCGCCCGCGCCTGGGCGAGACCCGGATCGCCATCATCGCCGCCGAGCGAGTCGACGAACTGCTCAACCCGCTGCAGTTGCTGCTGTTCCAGCGGATGTCGACACAACATGAAGAGGATGAGGAACATCCGCACTCTGCGACGGAGCGAAACACTGTCGAACACCCGACCGGCCTCTTCGGGGGTGATCGCAACAAGAGCATCGAGATCGATGTCAGTGCGGCCGAAGATCACCCGGGCGATGTCACTCAGCATCCCCCTTTGCTGATCGGTGCCACCATCACCGATATCGATGGCGGAGCGGATGACACGGAGAAGTGGTTCGACGAGATCGTCGCGGCCGTCGAGAGTGATACTCATGGTGGCGGATCGTAGGACACGATTGCCGAAGCACAAGGTGGTCGACGAAACGCAACGTCGGCGAACAAGGAAGGCCCCGACGATTGCGTCGGGGCCTCGCTCTACCTGTGGTGGAGGTGAGGAGAATCGAACTCCCGACCTCTACGTTGCGAA
>CAZMJK010000236.1:0-2684 GCA_964566555.1 uncultured Bifidobacterium sp.
CGTCTTGAACCTGCCACAATTCGACGAGGCGAGCATCCTCGTGGCCGGAGCCAACTTCGGCGTGGGCTCATCTCGAGAGCATGCGGTGTGGTCCATCATGGATTACGGCTTCCGAGCAGTGATCGCCCCTCGCTTCGGCGACATCTTCCGCAACAACGCGGCCAAGAACGGCCTCGTGCCCGTGGTACTGCCCGCCGACGTGAGCGAACGCATCCTGCGAGCGGTCGAGGCCGAACCCACGACCGAGATCACCATCGACATCGCCACAAAGCGCGTGGTGGTCCCGGCTCTGGGGATCGATGCCGAGTTCCCACTCGACGATTCCACCCAGGAACGACTCCTTCACGGCCTCGATGACATCGGCATCACCTTGCAGCATGTCGATGCCATCGCCGCGTTCGAGACCACGAGACCGTCCTGGATGCCAGCCACCAACCGCTGAATCAGAAGTTGGTGATGTTCGCCGTCAGCAACGGTGATTCAACGCTGTTGTTGTACGTCGGGGTGTTGCACTTGTAGGTCGCGACAGCGGTTCGATTCTCGACAATGCAGGTGGAGACGTTGGAGTAGTTCCTCGCAGTCGAGTCGAGAGCATCCTTGTCGGAGGTGAACTTGAGTCGGAAAGTCACGTCGACATTGATGCACCCGGCGGGTGCATCAATGCAGTAACTGCCTGTCCACGACATCTCCGATGTGGACGAGTTCGCCTCCAGATAGCCGCCGACGTAGGCGGTGCCACCGCTCGGGATCGATTCCACCGAACCTCGGGCGACTGGGTCGAGAAGGAAACCCGAGCCAGCCGATTCACTTCGCAGTGTCATCGGTCGGCCGCTCGAGTTCTTGATCTGAAGTCGCAGCGGATAGGTCCCGAGGTCGTAGTAGGCCTTCGGACTCCACGCTTTGGTCGGGATCGACGAGGTGAGACGGCAGGAGATGAATCGTCCCTGCGCATCACAATCACCACCATTGGTTCCCACGAAGGGGGCTTCAGCGAAGGGAGAGGCCGCCGCCTGCGTGGTGCTGAACGGCGCCATCTTGCTGTTCACGAACAGTCGAATGCGGGGTCCGGTCGATTGCCGGTGGGGCATGAACTGCACCGCCGCGGTCTCCATGAACGGATTGGGGTTGAGGAGGCGCGCCTGATCGTCGAATGCATCGAGAGAGTTGAGCGTGTAGACGCGCACACTTCCGCGATAGTCGGTCGTGCTCGTGCAGAGCCCCTGATCATCGAGATACCCATCGTTCGGAGAACCGCTCTGACGATACGACTCGCAATACGCGTTCGTGATCGTCAAGGGAAACTTCGAGCCCAACGTGTCGGGGGCAGTGAACCGGCGCGTCTTGTTCGTCAGCGCAAAACACAGACCGATATCGGGAAGCCCGTAGAAGCTGACGGCGTCGTTGCACCACTTGTCGACGTTCACATTGCAGTACGGGTACCCACGAGCGCCGTGCTCGGCGTACTGCGAGAGATTCGGCGTCTGCGTCTCACATCCCGCCGGGCCGGGCCACGCCTCCGAGCCACCCGACGCCCCGCGCGACGGACCCTTGGCGGCATCCCGCACTCCATCGGAACAGGCCACCCCGACCAAAAGCACGCCAGCGAGGAGGAGTGGGAGGAAACGGCGGGCGCGAGAGTTCATGTCAACACCGTAGACATGGGCGGATCCGGGGTCAAGCACCGGCGGCGCTCCACCACCGTCACCCGTCGCCCGGCCGACGGGCGGTCAGCGCAGCGAACCCGGGCGGGCCACTGCCGAGGGGTCCTCACCCGTGTGACGGACCCGCACGATGCGATTGAGGGCATTGAGCAATGCTCGAGCCGAGGCTTCGACGACATCGGTGGACAGACCGCGACCGGGCATCGACACACCCTCGACCTCGAAGCGGAGCGCCACATCGGCCAGTGCATCGACGCCACCGGTCACCGAGGTCACCGCATAATCGGTGAGTCGACCCTCGATCCCCGTGGCATGACGGATCGCTGCGCAGGCGGCGTCGACCATTCCCGAACCCTCCGCGGTCGCCTCCACCCGCTCGCCGTTGTGGTCGAGCGCGATCGTGGCGGTGGGCGTCGAACTCGAGCCTCCATGACTATCGAGCGAGATGAGCGTGTAGGCGTACCGCACCGTGTCACCCATCTCCTCGGCGACGAGGGCTTCGAGATCTGCATCGCTCAGCTCGACCTTGCGGTCGGCGAGTTCCTTGAATCGGGCGAAGACCTGGTTCAACGCATCACCCTGCAGGTCGTAGCCCATCTTCTTCAACGAATCGGCGAAGGCATGACGACCGGAATGCTTGCCCAGCACGATCTTCGACTCGCCCTGACCGACAGCAGCCGGGTCCATGATCTCGTAGGTCGTGCGCTCGTTGAGCACACCGTGTTGGTGGATGCCCGATTCGTGAGCGAATGCGTTCCGGCCCACCACCGCCTTGTTGTACTGCACCGGATAGGCGGTGAGGCGACTCACGAGTCGAGAGGTGCGGGCCAACTCCTCGGACTTGATACCGGTATCGATCCCGCCGAAGTAGTCCGATCGAGTGCGAAGCGCCATGACGATCTCTTCGAGCGCGGCGTTGCCGGCGCGCTCGCCGAGTCCGTTGACCGCACATTCGACCTGGCGCGCCCCCATCTGGACGGCGGCGAGGGAGTTGGCGACCGCCATACCGAGATCGTTGTGGCA
>CAZMJK010000237.1:0-2682 GCA_964566555.1 uncultured Bifidobacterium sp.
GATTGGGGTCAATGCCCAGCGGGGTAAACAGATGGAAGCTTACGGCCCCGCTCATCACGGCAAAGGCGATCAGCGCACCGAGGGCATTGAGGCGCTGTAATCGCGGCAACAGGCCGACCAGCAACAACGCGAGGCCGGAGAACCAAACCGCTTTCGCCGCGGGTCGTCCACTCTCGAAGGTGGGAACGATCACCTCATTGGTGATGCGCCCGAGGATGATCGTCGTGCCCACCGCCGCACCTGCGTAGATGGCTGCCCCGAGGATCGACACGATGAACGGAGCAGGATGGGCCTTGACATACCTCGTCAGGAGTCGCGTGCCGCGACGGAAGAGTCCGGAGACATCCGATGACATCTGGATCTATGCGCCAGTCGTCGGCGCGTCGCCGAGACCGAGATTCGCAGCGATTTCACGCGTGGCAGTCGATCGATTGAGTGTGTAGAAGTGAAGCCCCGGCACACCTTCATCGAGTAACCGTTGACAGAGATCACTCGCGAGTTCCACCCCGAGCGCGCGAACTGCTTCGGGGTCATCGGCGATCGCGTCGAATCGAGCGGCGAGATGGGGTGGGAACGCTGCTCCGGCCAACTCGGCGAAGCGCACCACCTGCGCAGCATTGGTGACCGGCATGATGCCGGGCAGTACCGGTTTGTCGCAGCCGAATGCCGCAAGCCCTTCGACCAGCCGCAGGTACGGCTCCGCTTCGAAGAAGAACTGGGTGATGGCGAAATCGGCGGCATTCAGTTTCGTGGCCAGATGACGGCGATCGGAATAGAGATCGACCGATCGGGGATGACCTTCGGGGTGGGCAGCTACCCCGATCGAGAATCCGCCCTTCTCCTTGATGAGTTCGACCAGTTCCATGGCGAAAGCGAACTCGCTCTCAGCCAATGCGCCGCTGTCGTCGAGGATCGGGTCGCCGGCGAGAGCGAGGATGTTCGCCACTCCAGCGGCCCTGTACTCGTCGAGCAAGGAATCGAGTTGCGCGCGAGTGTGACCGACACACGTGAGGTGCGCCATCGCTGTGATGCCGATGTTGCGTTCGATGTTGATGACCACATCGCGCGTACGTTCGCGGGTTGAACCACCAGCGCCGTAGGTCACCGAGACGAACGACGGATGAAGGGGTTCGAGTTCGGCGATCGTCTGCTCGAGCGCACGCGCAGCATCGTCGGTCTTCGGCGGGAAGAATTCGAACGAGCAGGTACGGCCCGCGGCAAGAAGGTCGGCGATTCGGGTCATGGTCAGCGCTGCTCCGCCCGTCGTTCCGCGGCCTCGACCGTGTTGACCAGCAGCATCGCTCGTGTCATTGGTCCGACGCCCCCGATACGAGGAGACAGCCAACCGGCGACCTCCGCCACCTCGTCGGCGACATCCGAGACGAGCTTCTTCCCCTCGAACGACACACCGGCAGCAACAACGGCGGCACCCGGCTTGACCATGTCAGGGGTGATGAGTCCCGGTGAACCAGCGGCCGCGACGATGACGTCCGCTTCGCGCGTGTACGCGCCCAGATCAGCCACACCGGTATGAACAACGGTGACGGCGGCGTTGGCGTTGGGGCGCTTGAGCGTGAGCAGGTTGGCCAACGGGCGACCGATGGTGAGTCCGCGACCGACGATGACGACATGACGGCCCTCGATCGGCACGCCGTAATGGGCGAGCAATGCCTGGATGCCCGCGGGCGTGCACGGCAGCGGCCCGTCGACACCCTGCACGAGGTGACCGAGGTTGACCGGATGGAGACCATCGACATCCTTGGCCGGGTCCACCTCGAGCAACGCCGCTTCGAAGTCGAGATGCTTGGGAAACGGGTACTGCATGAGGTACGCGTCGACGGCCGGGTCGGCATTGAACCGAGCGATGACCTCGAGAACGTCCTGCTGGGTGGCATCAGAGGGCAGGTGGGCATGGTGCGAGGTGATGCCGAGGGCCTCACAATCCCGGTGCTTCATCGACACGTAATTGGCCGAAGGGCCATCGTCGCCGACCAGTACCGTGCCCAGTCCGGGCGTGATCCCCCGTTCGATGAGCGCCTGGACCCTGCCTGCGAGATCGGCCTTGATCCCGGAGGCCACCACTTCCCCATCGAGCACGTGCGCAGTCATGGAGGTGACCCTACCGGGCCTCGCTAGCGTGACGGTTCGTGCAGCACACTCTTTCCATCGGCCCCCTGACGGTCGACCCGCCCGTGGTGCTGGCGCCCATGGCCGGCGTCACCAACAGCGCATTCCGGCGCCTGTGTCGCCGCTATGGCGCTGGGCTGTACGTGAGCGAGATGGTGAACGCTCGTGGGCTGCTCGAAGGGGGCGAGAAGAGCTGGCAGTTGGCGTCCTTCTCCCCCGACGAGTCGCCGCGATCGTTGCAGCTCTACGGCACCGATCCCGTCGTCGTGGGTGAGGCCGTGCGCCGATTAGTGGGTGAAGGTCGAGTCGATCATCTCGATTTCAATTTCGGGTGCCCCGCCCCCAAGGTCATGCGCCACGGTGGTGGCGCTGCGGTCCCAACTCGCCCCCGGTTGCTCGCCGGCATCATCTCGGCGGCGGTCGTCGCCGCCGACGCCACTTCGGGAGGAACGGTCCCCGTCACCGTCAAGATGCGCATGGGGTTGGACGACGAACGCCTCACCTTCCTCGAAGCAGGACGCATCGCTGCTGACAGCGGAGCGAAGGCCGTTGCGT
>CAZMJK010000238.1:0-2630 GCA_964566555.1 uncultured Bifidobacterium sp.
CGGTCTTCTTCGAGATGGCGATCGAAGTCATGGCTCCCTTCATCGAGACCTACGGTCTTCCGGAGTTCTCGATTGGTGGGGGACTCGGTGTCGCATATGTCTCGGGAGAGACCTCGGCATCGATCACCGAATGGGGCGAGTCGGTGAAGTCGGCCTGCGCCGCTGCCGGCATCGATGCGGACGTCACCGCGGAGCCCGGTCGGGCGCTCGTGGCGCAGGCGGCCGTCACCCTGTACTCCGTAGGGACGATCAAGGACCTTCCGGGTATCCGCACCTATGTCTCGGTCGACGGCGGCATGAGCGACAACCCGCGTCCGGTGCTCTACGGCAGCGGGTACGAAGCGTTTCTTCCTCGTGCTGTCGGCGCCGATCGTGATCGGGTCGTGACGATCGTGGGCAAGCATTGCGAGTCGGGTGATGTCCTCATCCGAGATGCCGCAGTTCCCGCGGACATCGTCGTGGGCGACGTCCTTGCCACCCCGGTCACCGGCGCATACGGCCATTCGATGGGATCGAACTACAACAAGGTGACACGTCCGGCGGTCGTGTTCGTCTCCAATGGTTCGGCGCGACTCGTTGTTCGCCGCGAGACCCTCGCCGACCTTCTCCTCCTAGACGTGGACTGAGGGCCCGGTTGTCTACCTCCGAGTTCGTGCTGGTGGGTTTGGCCGTCTTCTTCTCGTCACTCATCCAGACCGTGACCGGCTTCGGTTTCTCGCTCCTCGCGGTACCGATGATGTCGATGGCGGTTCCAACGGAAGTCGCCGTCGTCATCGCTGCGACACTCAGCACGTTCACCAGTGGTGGGCAGGCGTGGAGTGAACGCCATCACGGCGATCGCGCCACGATCAAACGTCTTGTTCTCGCCGCGTTCGTGGGAATGCCCTTCGGTCTCACGATCCTCGCGGTGGCAACTTCGCAACAACTCAAGTTGGGGCTTGCCGGCGTCATCATCGTCTTCCTCATCGTGAACCTGCGCGGCGTCAAGCTCGAGCAGGCCAGCACTCCGGTCGACCTCGGTGCCGGCTTCGTTGCTGGGATCTTGAGCACATCGCTGTCCACCAGCGGACCGCCTCTGGTCATGGCCCTTCATGCACGGCATTTCTCACCGGAAGTGTTTCGAGGAACCATCGCGGCGGTGCTCGCCACGATGGGAGTGGTGTCGGTCGGCCTGTTCGCAGCGACGGGTCACTTCACGATGGATGTCGCATGGTCGCTCATCGTGGCCGTCCCGGCACTCATCATCGGCTTCCTGATCGGGCATCGCGTTCGAGGGAGGATCAATCCGGCTCGATTCCGAGGCTTGGTCACACTCCTGCTCGCAGTGACCGCCGTGGTCACCATCGTGAGTGTCCTCGCTGCCTGAGTTCTCCTGATGGAAACCCCGTCGGAGGGGCGGTCCTGCCACCGGTAGCCTCTCGACCGTGGATCAATCGGCAGTTCGCGTGGGAGTACTTGGTTGTGGAACGGTGGGAGCGTCCCTCATCGCGCTCATCGAACGGCAGAACTCGACCATTGCCGCGCGAACGGGACTCTCCCTCGAGGTCGCTGCCGTCGCGGTTCGGGATCGTTCGCGGCCGAGACCGATCGGCGTCAACGGTGTCGAGTTCACCGACGATGCCTCGGCAATCGTGGCCGACCCGTCGATCGACGTCATCGTCGAGGTGATGGGAGGAATCTCTCCGGCACGCGAACTCGTGCTGGCCGCGCTCGCCTCAGGAAAGCCGGTCGTCACGGCCAACAAGGCGCTTCTCGCCTCTCACGGGGCCGAACTCTTCGCGGCCGCCGACGAGGCCGGTGTCGATCTGCTCTTCGAAGCCGCGGTGGCGGGCGGAATCCCTTTTCTGCGTCCGTTGCGCGAGTCGCTTCTCGCCGAACCGGTCGTCCGAGTCATGGGGATCATGAACGGGACGACGAACTTCATCCTCACGAAGATGACCGAGGAAGGTGCCGATTACGCCGACGCATTGACGGAGGCGCAGGCGCTCGGATACGCAGAGGCCGATCCGACCGCCGACGTCGAAGGTCACGACGCGGCCGCCAAGATTGCCATCGTCGCGTCGATCGCCTTCGGCGCAGGGGTGACGAGTTCTGATGTGGAATGTGAGGGGATTTCCGGGGTGACTGCCGGAGACATCGCATTCGCTGCTCGTCACGGGTTCGTGATCAAACTGCTGGCGATCGCCGAGCGGTTCTCGAACGGTTCCGCCGACGAGATCTCGGCGCGTGTGCATCCCTGCCTGGTCCCCACCTCGCACCCGCTGGCATCGGTCCGCGACAGTTTCAACGCGGTCTTCGTCGAAGGGGAGGCGGTCGGCGATCTCATGTTCTACGGACGCGGTGCCGGCGGGGATCCGACGGCCTCCGCCGTCCTCGGAGATCTGGTCGACGCCGCTCTCAACCTCAAACGCGGCACTCACGCTTCGCTCGGCGCATTCGCTCCAGTGGCGATTTGCTCAGCCGATGATCTCGCTGCGGCATGGTACCTGAGTCTCCGCGTCGACGATCGACCCGGCGTTCTCGCATCGATCGCCAGCGTCTTCGGTCAACACGGCGTGTCGATCGATTCGATGGAGCAGCATTCGTTGCCGAACGCGATGCAAGGCGACGACGAAGCTCGAATCGACCTC
>CAZMJK010000239.1:0-2575 GCA_964566555.1 uncultured Bifidobacterium sp.
ACGGAGATGGACGACGAGGACCTTACCGTTGTCGAGCGGCATGAGGAGATACTTCCCCTTACGCTGTGATCCGGTGATCTTTGCGCCGATGAGTCCGGCCTTGAACTCATCGGGCGTCTGCCGCTTGATCGACTTCTTGCCGACCGTGTCGACGGTCTTGATCTTCCGACCGACCACCTCTTTCTCGAGTTCACGACGAATTGTTTCGACTTCGGGCAATTCAGGCATCGTGCTGCCCACTCTCATGGTTGGGAACGGTCACCGTCGACAGGTGGTCGAGCGCGGCTTGTGCTGCGGCCTGTTCGGCACCCTTCTTTGAGCGACCATCGCCTTCGCCGATGACGTTGCCGTCGACCGATACGCGAGCGAAGAATCGCTTCTCGTGATCGGGGCCCTCGGCCCCGAGTACATACACCGGCGCCGACGAGAACCGTCGGGCGGTGAGTTCCTGGAGTTGGGATTTGAAATCCCCGTCCCCCGGGTCCTCGGCGGCCGCATCGATCGAGTCGACGAAGAACCGCAGGACCACATCTCGAGCGGCATCGATACCGCCATCGACATACACAGCGCCGATGATGGCCTCCATCGCGTCGGAAAGGATCGATGCTTTGGCTCGGCCCCCACTGGCCGCCTCGCCCTTGCCGAGACGGAGCGCGTCGCCCACACCGAGATCGGCGGCCACCGCGGCGAGCGTCGGTTCGCTGACGACCGCCGCCCGCACTTTGGCCAGCAGCCCCTCGGGCATCTCGGGGTGGCTCGTGAAGAGGTGATCGGTCACGATGACCCCGAGCACTGCGTCGCCCAGGAATTCGAGGCGCTCGTTCGATGCCAGGTTCCCGGTTTCGGCGCACCACGAGCGGTGCGTGAGGGCGAGCAGGAGCGGTCCGGGTTCGGAGAAGCCGTAACCCAGACGATCGACCAGCGCGGAGACTGCGTCGGCGCTCAGAACCTCAGCCCAGCTTCGCCATGACGTAATCGACCGCATCGCGAACGGTCTTGAGATCGGCGAGATCCTCGTCCTCGATGCGGAAACCCACGCTTCGCTCCCCCAATTCCTCTTCGAGGGCCTCCACGAGCTCGATCAGCGCCAGGCTGTCGGCATCGAGGTCGTCGGCGAAGGAGTCGCCCTCGTTGATGGCGCTGGGATCGGTCTCGAGGATGTCCGCCAACCGGTCGCGGACCAGGGTGAGTACGAAGTCTCGGTCGATCGGTCCTTGTTCGACATGGGTCTCTGCGGGCACAGCGGTCTCCTCTGGTGACGATGGAACGCGGCGATCGTAGCGGTCCCAAACATTGCCCGCTTGTGAAAACGCCGGTGGAGTCGTCGGTTTGGGGGCCCGCCGAACCGGACCCGGCACTCTCCGAACCGCTACTCAGGCGGACGCACTGTGGCGGCGATGTGACCCACGACGTCGGCGGCGACCATGTCGCTCGCGACGCGCACGGCGTTCACCATCGCCCGATCGGACGAGGAGCCGTGACTGATGATGCAGACGCCGTCGACGCCCAGCAACATCGCGCCCCCGGTGTTCTCCGGGTCGAGCGAGTCGTACAGCGGCATGAGCGACGGCCACAGCGCGGCGGAGGCCGCACGAGCGTCGTCGGAGGAATCGAAGGCCGCCAGCAGAGACGTGATGATCGACTTGAGCGAACCCTCGAGCGTCTTCAGCGCGACGTTGCCCGTGAACCCGTCGGTGACCACGACATCGACATCGTCGGTCATGATGTCGCGGCCCTCGACGTTTCCGATGAACTGGGCGCCCGTTGAACCGATCCACGATGTGTCGGCGAGCAACTTGTGCGTCTCCTTCACGAGTGGGTTCCCCTTCGTCGGCTCTTCGCCGATCGAGAGCAATCCAACCCGTGGTGCAGCGATCCCGAATCGCTCCTTCGCGAACACGGCTCCCATCTGGGCGAACTGCACGAGCCATTCCGCATTGCATTCAGCGTTGGCCCCGGCGTCGAGCAACACGGTCGGCGTCTCCGCTCCGGGAACAGGGATCGGCGTGGCGATGGCCGGACGCTGGACACCCTTGATGCGGCCCATTCGCAACAACGCGCTCGCCATCGTGGCGCCGGTGTTCCCCGCGCTCACCATGGCCGACGCCTTCCCATCGCGCACCGCTTCGGCCGCTCGGACCAACGACGAGTCCTTCATCTTGCGAACGCTCGAGCCAGGGTCGGCATCCATGGCGATCACCTCGGAAGCCTCGATCACCTCGAGACCTCCGGTGTCGCCCAACTCATCAGCACGACCAACGAGGACAACGGGAATACCCAACTCGTCGACGGCGCGACGCGCGCCAGCAACGATTGCGCCGGGAGCGTTGTCACCTCCCATTGCATCGACCGCGATGGGGAGCACTATCGACCTCGCTGGATCAGTCGACGTCGAGCGCTTGACGGCCGTTGTACCAGCCACAGTTCCCGCACACGACGTGCGGACGCTTCACCGCACCACAACGCGGACAGGTACTACGAGCCGGGGTGGCGATACGCCAAGCCGAGGCACGACGGCTACGGCTCTTGGACTTCGAGGTCTTCTTCTTGGGTACGGCCATGGTCGTTCCTGATT
>CAZMJK010000240.1:0-2558 GCA_964566555.1 uncultured Bifidobacterium sp.
GAGGCCAGCAACAACATCCCCATGATCGACCTGACCCTCACCGAGAAGCAGGTGATCGGGTCGTTGTTCGGTTCGGCCAACCCGCGCGCCGACATCCCTCGACTGGCAGAGCTCTACCGCAAGGGTCAGCTCGATCTCGATGGGATGATCACCCGCACCTACTCCCTCGATCAGATCAACGAGGGGTATCAGGACATGCGCGACGGCAAGAACATCCGCGGCGTGATCATTCACTGATTCCGTTCGTTCGCCTTCTCGACGTTGAGGAGTTCGGGAGAACCCTCGATGTTGAGTTTCGGGAGCCACTCGAGCCACGACGGGAACCACCAAGCGGCTTTGCCGAAGAGTTCCATGATGGCTGGCACGAGCACCATGCGAACGATGGTCGAGTCGAGGAGGACGGCGATCGCCATGCCGAATCCGAGCACCTGAACGGTGGGGTTCTGGATGGTGACGAACGAGAAGAAGACGGCGATCATGATGAGAGCGGCCGTGGTGATGACTCGCGCCGTGTTGGCGACACCGAGTACGACGGACTTTCGCGGTTCGTGATAGGTGTCCCATTCCTCGCGGATGCGCGACATGAGGAAGACCTCGTAATCCATCGAGAGGCCGAAGAGGATGACGAACATGATGAGGGGGACGAACGACACGATCGGGATGGTCGTGTGCAGACCGACCAGTTCCTTCGCCCATCCCCATTGGAAGACGGCTACGACGATGCCGTAGGCCGCGGCGATGGAGATGAGGTTCATGAGCGCGGCCTTGAGCGGAACCAGGATGGATCGGAACACCATCACGAGCAGGATGAATGCGCCGAGTACGACAGCACCCACGACGTAGGGCAGGTACTTGACGACGAGGGCGGTGAGGTCGATGAGTGTGGCGGTCGAACCGCCCACATAGGCCTCGATGTTGGTGCCCTGCGTCGACTGTTTGAGGCCATTGCGAAGGTTCGAGACGAGGGTCTGGGTCTGGTTCGAGTTGGGGCCGCTCGAGGGGATGATCTGATAGATCGCGGCATCACCGGCGGCGTTGGCGATCGGGCCGACGGCGTACTGCACGCCTGGCACCGTGCCCGACGGCTTTCCCACACCGAGCGACGTGGTGAGGGGCTCCAAGGTCGCCGGGAGTGTGGCTGCGGTTGCGCCGGGCACGGACGCCACGACGATGAGCGGTGCATTGACGCCCGCACCGAAGTCTTCGTTCATCATCACGAATGCCTGTTGCTGCGACAGCGATGTCGGCATCGAAGAATCGTCAGGCATACCGAAGTCGATGCTGAGGAACGGGATCGCGCAAGCCAACAGGACGATGGTGCCGGTGATGAGCATCGTCCACGGTCGCTTGGACATGTGGGTGGCGAACTTGCCCCAGAAGCTCGTCTCGGGATCGGCGCTCTTGTCCTTGAACGAGAACGGGAAGCGGAAGCTGTCGATCTTGTGGCCGGCCAATCCGAAAAGCGCGGGAAGCAACGTGAGTGCAGCGAGGATCATCACACCGACACCGATCGCCGCGGCCACGCCGAGCGTCCGAACGAGGGGGATGGGCACGAGGAGCAGGCCGAGCAGAGCGATGGCCACGGTGATGCCTGCGAACATGGCGGCTTTGCCTGCAGTGGCGAGGGCCATTCCGACGGCGTCGTTGATCTCGTACCCGTCCTTGAGGAACTGTCGGTAGCGAGTCACGATCAGGAGCGAATAGTCGAGTCCGACGCCGATGGCGATCATCAGCGTGACTTTCGGTGCCGCTGATGACACCGTGACGAAATCGGCGAGTAGTAGAACGAGACCGCCGGCGGTGATCGCGCCGAACAACGCGGTGGAGATGGGGATCGCCATACCGAAGATGGAGCCGAAGGCGACGAGTAGAAGCACGGCGCCAAGGCCGAGCCCCACTTCATCGGCATGGGAGCCCCACCACGACACGGGTTGATTCCAGGTGTCGGCGATCGTGCCGCCGATCTTCACCTGCATTGATCCTGCGTTCACACTGGCGATCGCATCACTCAGTTGGCTGTAGGGGTTGACGTACTCGGACGCCTCTTTCTCCGCATTGGGTGGGTACTTGTCCATGAGGCCGATGACGGTGTCGTCGAATGTGACGCTCGTGTAGGCGACCTGCGCGTCGGAAGAGACGAACGATGGAATGGTGGGTCCACCGATCTGTGCGATCTGCGCGCTGGCCGTAATCGGATCGAGCACGCCGTTGGGTGCGACGCCATCGACCTTCTGGACGGCAGTGACGATCGACGCGATCGCGGCGGCGTTCTCGGGCGAGGTCACCCGCTGACCTTCGGGAACCCAGAACACGAGGTTGGCGGTCGCCGCGTTCTGCGAGGGGAACTTCTGGTTGAGCAGGTCGTAGGCGGCCTGAGAGTTGGTGCCGGGAACGCTGAAACTGTCGGAGGTCTTTCCTGCGAACGCCACGTTGAGATAGCCCGCGGCCATGATCACGATCAGCCATGCAATGGCGACCAGTCGATGGTGCTTCGAGACGGAACGGCCGATGCGGCCCAGACCGCCGAGTTGTTCGCCGGTGGGAGCCGTGGGCTTCGG
>CAZMJK010000241.1:0-2547 GCA_964566555.1 uncultured Bifidobacterium sp.
CGCGTTCGGCACATGCCCGAGCGCCGCATTCCCCGATCTGTCGTCGGCGAGCGCCGGTGCCAGTTACGCCGCACCCGAGGTCACGGTGACCTGCACCGATTCGACGGTCACCGTGACCTCGAACGACATGATCTCGTATCCATTTGTCCAGAAAACCCCGAATGCGCTCGCCCCACAGAACTTCTCTTGGACGATCCCACTCCAACCGAAGAGAGCGTCATCATCGACCTCGATCGTGAATCGGCTCGGCACTCTCGGTTTCACGGTGACCGGCATCGCGATCTACGGACCGACCGAGGGACCGGTACCCCCGGCCGAGGCCTTCGGTGATCCCGTGTACAACGGTCTGCTTGATGCTTGTGGCGGCCACACCGGCCCCCAATCGGAGTACCACTACCACACGATCATCTACACCGACGCCGCCTGCAACCTCGAAACCGCGCAACTGGTCGGGTACGCGCTCGATGGATTTCCAATCTACAACTCGGTGATCTGCCTCGATGCGCCGTGCACCTCGACGACCCTCGCATCGAGCGGTTATGTCTTGACCGGAGATCCGAAGAAGCAATCGTGGAAGGCCTACACGTTCACCGGCGGTAGCGGTGAGGGTGCACTCGATGAATGCAACGGTCGAGTCGAAGTCGACGGCACCTATGCCTACCACCTGACACCGACACAGTTCCCCTACATCATCGGCTGTTTCGCCGGCACCGCCACCACGCAGACGGGAGCCGCCGCCGCACCGATGCCGAACATGCGCTGAACATGCAGCATTGACCAACGTCACCGCTGGGAGGACCTTGGTCACTTCCTCGCCGTTTTCCCTATGAGGAAAGGTCGCACCATGTGATGATGCGCACGCGTCGGAGTACGGCGCCTCGTCAACGATGCCAGGAGCGACAATGGCAAGCTCGAAGTACACGATCATCTCCGCCGATACCCATGCCGGTGGCAGTCACGAGCAGTACCGCGAGTACTTGGCTCCCGAATGGCGCGACGAGTTCGACGCATGGCGGGGTCAGTACAAGAACCCGTGGAAGGACCTTCGTGACACCGATCTCCGCGTGCGCAACTGGGACGACGATCGCCGTGACGCCGATCAGTTGAGCGATGGTGTCGTGGCCGAAGTCGTCTATCCGAACACCGTGCCGCCGTTCTATCCCGGCTTCGTCCTGTTCGCCGGCCCCCCGACCGCCGAGGACTACGCCAAGCGTCGTGCCGGCATCCACGCCCACAACCGCTGGATGGTGGATTTCTGTGCTCGTCAGCCGGAGCGGCGTGCCGGCATCGGCCAGTTCTTCCTGAACGACATCGATGATGCACTCGAGGACATCAAGTGGATCGCCGATCACGACTTACGCGGAGGCGTGCTCCTTCCCAGCGTCGCTCCCGACGTGAAGTGGGTCGCACCGCTCTATGACCCGGTGTACGACCCCATCTGGGCGGCGTGTCAGGACCTCGATCTCGTCGTCAATCTGCATTCCGGGACCGGTTCGCCGAACTACGGCCGTTACGACGTCACCCCGCTGCTCATGATCAACGAGGTCGGGTTCTACGGTCAGCGCGCCTTCGTTCACCTGCTGCTCTCGGGAGTCTTCGAACGCTTCCCGAAGCTCAAGTTCGTGATGACCGAGGGTTCGGCGGCCGACCTCCTCCCCCTCGTCGATCGCATGGACGACACCATCCGCCGCGTCAACAAGGGCGAGATCGGCGAATTGAAGTACACGAAGGAGAACGGGCTGCCCAAGTTGGCCAGCGAGTACTTCGCACAGAACTGCTGGATCGGTTCGAGCTTCCCGAATGTTCCCGATGCCGAAACCCGCAAGCGCATGGGTGAGGATCGGTTCATGTGGGGTAGCGACTATCCGCATGATGAAGGCACTCCTCCGTTCACACGGGAACATCTCCGTCAGGTGTTCCCCGGTGTGGACGTTGCCGAGATGCGACGGATCTTGGGAGAGAATGCTGCGAAGTTGTACGGATTCGACCTCGATGCGCTCGCGCCCATCGCTGAGAAGTGGGGACCAACGGTCGAGGAGTTGAACGAACCGCTCACGCAACTTCCCGACGGTGCGAACGAAGCGCTCCTGCGAGCCGACGCGTACTTGCGCTCGGCCTGACCCACATACGTCCGAGCACAAACGAGGAGGGCCCGGGCTGATGCCCGGGCCCTCCTCTCGTTCGGTTCCTGGATCAGGCGGGCGTATCGGCGAGCAACTTGCCGAGATGCAGCAGGCTCTGGGTGGTTCCCCCGAGGAACAGTTCCTGCTTCTTGGCCCACAGGTAGTAGCGGTGCAACGGATAGTCGCGATCGACACCCACGCCACCGTGAAGATGCGTGCACGCACGAACCACACGGGCGCCACCTTCGCAGGCCCAGTACTTGGCCGATGCCGCGTTCTCGCCGGCGGGGAGTCCGTCGTTGAGACGCATCATCGCCGCCCACGCCGTGAGTTTGATCGCATCGGCGTCGATGCGGCAGTCGGCAGCACGCTGGGCGACGGCCTGGAACGTGGCGATCTGTCGATCGAACTGCACGCGCTCCTT
>CAZMJK010000242.1:0-2212 GCA_964566555.1 uncultured Bifidobacterium sp.
GTTCGTAGACGTCCTCGACCGTCTCCTCGGCCTCGCCCACACTGATCGCAAGGGTTCCGAGTCCGACGGGGCCGCCGCCGAACTTCTCACACAGATTGGTCAACACGGCGCGATCGATCTTGTCGAGGCCGCGATCATCGACCCCGAAAACGGCAAGGCCGTCGCGAGCGGTCTCCTCGTCGATGCGGCCATCGCCTCGAACCTCGGCGAAATCACGCACTCGTCGAAGCAGGCGATTGGCGATCCGCGGTGTGCCCCGGGCGCGTCGAGCGATCTCGGACGCACCATCTTCATCGATTCCGATGCCGAGAATGGTGGCTGCACGGGTCACGATCGCCTGGAGTTCCTCATCGTCGTAGTACTCGAGCCGAGCGACGAGACCGAATCGATCGCGGAGCGGACCGGTGATGAGACCAGTGCGCGTCGTCGCTCCGACGAGGGTGAAGCGCGGCAGGTCGAGTCGAATCGATCGAGCCGCGGGCCCCTTGCCCAGGACGATGTCGAGTTGGAAGTCCTCCATCGCCGGATAGAGCACCTCTTCAACGGTTCGACTGAGGCGATGGATCTCGTCGATGAACAGGACGTCGCCTTCACCGAGCCGGGTCAGGATGGCGGCGAGATCACCGGCACGATCAAGGGCAGGTCCCGAGGTGACATGCAATCCGACCTCGAGTTCGGCGGCCACGATGCCGGCCAACGTGGTCTTCCCCAGTCCCGGAGGTCCTGCGAAGAGCAGATGATCGACGGCTTGTTCACGACGACGAGCCGCCTCGAGGATGATGCCGAGATGCTCCTTGAGTTCGCGCTGCCCGACGAACTCCTCGAGATGCCGCGGACGGAGTCCACCCTCTTCACCGATGACATCGGCTCCTGATGGCCGATCGATGAGTTCGGGAAAGCAGTTCGTCGCGCATCACGCCGCCAGTCGTTGCAATGCCAGGCGGAGGAGCTCGGCAGTGTCGTCGGAATCGGGAAGTGCGGTGATGGCCTCGGCCACTTCATCGGGCGAGTAGCCGAGCTCGGTGAGAGCGGTGCGAACGTCAGCCACCGATGATGAACTGATGCCGCTGCTCTCGCTCGATCCGGAACCGGTTCCGAAGTCGATACCGGGGATGTCGAGTTTCGACTTGAGTTCGATGAGGAGACGAGCGGCGGTCTTCTTCCCGACGCCGGGAACGAGACACAGCGCGTCGATGTCGTCGTTGGCGAGCACTCGAACAAGCGAAGCCGGCGGATGAACGCTCAGGATGCCCATGGCCAACGCAGGACCGACCCCGTGTGCCGAGAGCAGCGCTTCGAAGACGACTCGTTGATCGGAGGACGTGAATCCGTAGAGCGATTCAGCGTCCTCTCGCTTGTGGTGATGAGTGAAGAGGAACACCTCGTCGCCGAGGTCGCCGAGCGACGCGGCAGTTGAGGGAGCCACCACGACTCGGTAACCGAGACCGGCCACTTCGACGAGCACTTCGCCGGAGGGCAGCCGCTCGAGCAATGTGCCGCGAACCGAGCCGATCATGTTCGACTCGCAGTGGACACTGCGTGCCGTGCAGCGGCGCGCATCGGGGCCATCGCCACATGACAGAGTGCCAACGCTGCGGCATCGGCGGCATCGAATGGATGCGGGGGTTCCGGAAGACGGAGGAGCGTCTGCACCATCCGCTGCATCTGCTCCTTGTCGGCATTGCCCCAACCAGCCACGGCCGACTTGACCTCGTTCGGCGAGTACTGCACCACCTCGCAACCTGCAGTCACTGCCTCGACCATCGCGATGCCGCTCGCCTGCCCCACCGACATGGCCGTTCGCACATTGACCTGGAACAACACCCGCTCGACCGCCATCACGGTGACGGGGAACTCGGCGAGGAGGGAACGGAGTTCGGTCTGGAGTTCGGCAAGCCGATGATGGACCTCGTCGGTGGGCGAGGTCCGCAGGACCCCGAGCGCCACCGCCTTTGGCGCCTCGGTGTCGCGAACGTCGAGCACGCAGTACCCGCAGCGGGTCAGACCCGGGTCGATCCCCAGTACGAACATGCGTACGATTCTACTCCGTCACGACCTTCCGAGCGCGCACCGCCGGCGGATGGCGACGGGAGCACGGAGGTGACTCCCGCCGACAGGACCCGCCGACCGCAGGCAATGTCACTTGGGTGAGAAGCGCGCTCCGCCGTCGACGCGAATCGTCTGTGCGTTCATGTACGAGTTCGTGATGAGC
>CAZMJK010000242.1:2269-2534 GCA_964566555.1 uncultured Bifidobacterium sp.
GTCGGCCACACCCAGGCGCTTCGGGAACAACACATCCTTGGTGAGGTTGGCCTTGAACGCCTCGCTCCCCTCACCCTCGCCGTAGATCGGCGTGTCGATCAGACCGGGAGCGACGGTGTTGACGCGGATCCCCACGACCGAAAGGTCCCGGGCGATGGGGAGGGTCATCCCCGCCACGCCACTCTTGGATGCCGAGTAGGCGGCCTGGCCGATCTGTCCGTCGAAGGCCGCGGTCGAGGCCATGTTCACGATCGCCCCCCGCTCA
>CAZMJK010000243.1:0-691 GCA_964566555.1 uncultured Bifidobacterium sp.
AGGCTCACCATGACGCCGACGGTCTCACCGTCATATCCGTAGGATTCACGGTCGTAGCCGATGCCCTTGATCGTGTCGCGCACGATGCTGGGAATGTCCACGTACCCAGAGGTGGTCACTTCACCGGCGATGATGGCCAGACCGGTCGTCACGAGGGTCTCGCATGCCACGCGACTCATCGGGTCGTTGGCCAGCATCGCATCGAGGATGGCGTCAGAGATCTGATCGGCCATCTTGTCGGGATGACCCTCGGTAACGGATTCCGAGGTGAAGGTCCAGCTGCTCACGGGATGCTCCTGTGTCGTCGGTTCGGGGAGAAACCTAGCCGGATCAAGGGCCTCAGCGGTCGGATCTCAGACCGACCACGGCATCGATCACAGCTTTCGCGACGGCTCGCTTCTCGGTGAGAGGAACGACGATGTCCTCCGAGGTGGCGGAGAGGATCGTCACAGCGTTCGTGTCGTGCTCGAATCCGACCCCGTCGGCACCGACATCGTTGGCCACGATCAGATCGAGGTTCTTGCGCTGCAGTTTGCCGCGCGCATTGCCGAGGACATCGTTGGTCTCCGCCGCGAAACCGACGAGGAGTTGTCCGGGCGCCTTTCGTTGGCCGAGATCGACGAGGAAGTCATGGGTGGGTTCGAGAACGATCTGCCGCTGACCGTCCGATCCGAACTCGTCCTTCTTGATC
>CAZMJK010000243.1:701-2534 GCA_964566555.1 uncultured Bifidobacterium sp.
GTCGAATTGACTGCCGGCGCAGGATTGAGCGCGTTGATCTTGTGATCGGCGACCACAGCCGGTCGAAAATCGGCGATGGCGGCAGCCATCACGATGACGTCATGGGAATCGGCACGGGGCATGACCGCCGCTTCCATGTCCGCCGCACTCACGACGTTGACGACGTCGGCCCCAGGGGGCACCGGCAGCGACGAGGTCGTCACCAATGTGACCTTCGCTCCGCGAGAGAGTGCCTCGGCCGCGATCGCGTATCCCTGTTTGCCGGACGAGCGATTCGTGATGACGCGAACCGGATCGATGGCCTCGCGGGTCCCTCCCGCAGTCACCAGAACCCGAACGCCGGCAAGATCGTCGTTGGGACTCAAGGCTGCTTCGATCGCAGCGACGATCACCGAGGGATCGGCGAGACGTCCGGCGCCGATATCGCCTCCGGCCAGTCGGCCTTCATCCGGCGGAACGATGATCACGCCGCGCGATGCCAACACCGCGAGGTTGTCCTGTACCGCGGGGTGCTCCCACATCTCGGTATGCATCGCCGGACAGAGAACGACAGGCGCACGAGTGGCGATGAGGGTCGCCGTCAGCAGATCATCGGAATAGCCGTTGGCGTAGGCCGAGATCAGTCGTGCGGTCGCCGGAGCGACGACGATCAGATCGTTGTCCTGCCCGAGTCGAGTGTGGGGAATCGGCGATGTCTCGTTCCAGAGGGAGGTCTGCACCTTCTCCGAGGCCAACGCCGACAGCGTCGTCTCGCCGATGAAATGGTGCGCCCCTTCGGTCATGATCGGCGAGACATGCGCGCCGGCGTCGACGAGTCGACGACAGACTTCGACCGCCTTGTAGGCGGCGATTCCCCCGGTCACGCCCAGGACGATGCGACGGGAGGCGAGAGTCATGCCCGCGAAACCGACTGAGGTCGGTCAGTCGCCCTCAGGTGCTTCGTCAACGGCTTCGGCCAGTTCGACCGCTTCGACGGCAGCGTCAAGGACGTCCTCGACGAGGATCTCCGCCGGATCGAGGCGCACCGGGACGATCTTGTCCGCCGAGATCTCCTCGAACGCGATCGACAACGGCTTGCGAGCCAATGAGGTCACCTGCGGCGGGACGTTCGAACCCTGCCCTTCGCCCAACTGGTTGAAGTAGGCGTTGATCTGCCGGGCGCGCTGTGCGCCGAGCGAGACGAGGGTGAATCGCGAATCGACCTTCGACAGAAGAACTTCGATCCGGGGGTTCACCATGGAGTCATGAATCTGGGCCACAACGCACCTTCAACAGTTTCGAGCACCTGGACACGAACAGGGCTGGGGATGGACGACCGAAGAACGGCCCGAAGACGGATCGCAATGCTACCCCAGACGCTCCGGAGAGCCACATTGCCCCCGGACAAGCGATCCGGGGACTCAGGCCTCGCGGCGATCGGCGATGAGCCGCTGGACGTGGGCCACGGTCCGATCCAGATCGTCGTTCACGATGCAGATGGCACCGAGGCGGCGTCCCTCGGCCAGTTCGGCCTGCGCCACGGCGATTCGGCGTTCGGCCTGTTCCGGCGGATCCCCTCGACCGCGGAGGCGTTCGGCCTGGACCTCGGCGGAGGGAGGCTCGAGCAGAACGAAGAGGCAGTCGGGAACCCGTTCCAAGACCTGGGCGGCGCCCTGGACGTCGATCTCGAGGATGACGTCCCTGTCCTCGGCCCCCTCCGGCCACGGGGTGCCGTAGAGGTTCCCCAGGAACTCGGCGTACTCCAGGAAGCCCCCGGCGGCCGCGTGTGCCTCGAACTGCTCGCGGCTCACCCACACGTAGGCATCGTCGCGTTCCCCCAGGCGTTGCTCGCGG
>CAZMJK010000244.1:0-2500 GCA_964566555.1 uncultured Bifidobacterium sp.
GTGAGGACAAGTCCTGGCAGGACATGGCCAACTGCCTCGGTGTCGACCCCGACCTGTTCTTCCCGGAGCGCGGCGCGTCGACCCGTGAGGCCAAAGAGGTCTGCAAGGGCTGCGTCGTCCGTGACGACTGCCTCGAGTACGCGCTGGCCAACGGCGAGAAGTTCGGCATCTGGGGCGGGATGAGCGAGCGGGAGCGTCGCCGCATCCGCCGTCAGCGCGCGCTGGCGCGTGCCGCGGCCGCCGCGCCGGCCCGCACCGCCACCGCCTGACCCCGTTCGCCTCAGCGGTTGAGGCGACGTCGCAGTCGGTACTCGATCGTCGTCTCGTCTGACAGATCGAGTTGTTTCCATCGTTGGGGTTCGGTCGCTTCGAGTACGGCGACGGGCGCGAGTCCCACGAGTTCGGCGCGTTCGATCGTGGCCATCGTGGCGACGCGGTCATAGACCTCGGCGGGGCCGACCGCGAGCGGATCGATGAGATTCATGGAGACCTGGACTGCTTGGCCGACCTGAAGGCCGAGGGCCCGCACGCCCGGACCCCGGATGGAGCGGGCGATCGCCCTCGCCGCGTCGAGGTCGGCGGAAGCGAGCCAGAGGTTCCAGGCCAGCATGGGTGGGCGGGCGCCCACCGCCGCGGCCCCCGCGGTCGGATGGGGTGTGGCCGGTCCCCGGTCGGGTACGAGCGTGGTGAAGGCGTTGCGACGAATCTCCGGCAGCGTGCGTTCGGGTCCGTAGAGGAAGACGGGAACCTCGAGATCCTCGGCGAGCCACATCGCCAGGTGGTTCCGAGCGGCGAGGGCTTCGTCCATGGTGGAGTCTCCGAGTGGGACGAAGGGGATGACATCGACCACGCCGATCCGTGGATGAACCCCGGTGTGAGAGCGCAGGTCGAGGAGGGTGATGCCGGCTCGGGCGACGGCTCTCGGGGCGTCGCCATCGACGACGGTGATGACCGAGCGGTTGTGGTCCGGGTCGCTGTGGACATCGAGGAGGTCGTCGCCCGCCGCCGCAGCGATCTGCGCGATGCGGCTGAGGTCTCGACCCTCGCTGACGTTGATGACGCACTCAATCACACTTGTTCACCGACGCGATCCTGCCCCATTCAACTCCGGGAGGAGGAGATGAACGGGGCAGGTCGTGGTTGGCGGTGCGAGGGAGGGCCTACACCGAGAGCAGGTGGATCGGGCTGCGGCGACTCTTGAGCAGACGTCGCCGTTGCCGCTCTGAGGTCCCGCCCCAGACGCCGTGATCGATGCGATTGTCGAGGGCGTAGTCGAGGCATTCGGCCGCCACCGGGCAGGTGGCACAGATTCGCTTGGCGACCTCCACACCCACACCGTCGCTCGGGAAGAACGTGGAGGGGGGATGGTCCTTGCAGTTGCCGTCATTCATCCATGGGGTGGGGGATTCCATGGCCGGGACGGTACGGAAGGGGGGCGAAAGATGGGGTAAGGCGAACCTTCGATGGCCCCCAAATGAATCTTTCCCCAAGACTCGGGCCGTTTGGGGAGGTCTCGGCGGGTCACCGCTAGGCTGTCGCACCTTGCCGGGTCGCCCGTGGCCCGCTGATGACGAAAGCGCTGCGCCGTTATGTCCATGCCCGAAATCGAGTCCGACCAGCCGCCCCGAGGCCACGTCCGAGTCATCTACCTCGGTCCGGTCGCCCCGCACTGGGACGTCCAAGGCGATTCCGAGGTCCGTGGGCTGATCGACGAATTCCGCAACCGGGTCATGGCCCGATTGCTCCTGCTTCCTCCTCACGATCCGCAGTTCCGCCGGAACAAGGAACGGGTCGCTCGAGATGCCGAACGCGAGCACCTCACGCTCGTCTGGGATCTGGGTCTGCCCGAAGAGTGAAGTCCTCGCTCGGCGTGTCGCGCCCGGTGGTGCACCTCACGCCCGCCGAATTAGCGGCGTCACCCGAGCGATTCCTCAATCGCGAACTCTCGTGGCTGGACTTCGACGCCCGCGTCCTCGCGTTGGCGTGGAATCCTGACGTCCCGCTGCTCGAGCGAGCCAAGTTCATCGCCATCTTCGCTCAGAACCTTGACGAGTTCTTCCAGGTCCGTGTCGCCGGGTTGAAGGATCAGGTCGCCGCCGGTCTCGGCAAGCAGACCTCCGACGGCCGCACTGCGGCACAACAGTTGCGTGAGATTCGTCAGCGACTCGACTTGCTCGTGGCGAAGGTGGAACGGCTGTTCCTCGATGACCTCGTGCCCGCCCTTCGCGAAGTGGGCATCGTCTTCTCGGCCTACGACGAACTCGACGAGGAGGATCGGGCCTATCTCGACACGGTCTTCGAGGAGCGCATCTTCCCCGTCCTCACTCCGCTCGCGGTCGATCCCGGTCATCCGTTCCCCTACATCTCGGACCTCTCGCTGAATCTGGCGGTGGTCGTGAACGACCCGATCACCGGTGAACATCGTTTCGCCCGCGTCAAAGTTCCGAACCTTCTGCCACGGTTCGTCGTGATGCCCGACGGCGAGCGATTCGTGCCGCTC
>CAZMJK010000245.1:0-1548 GCA_964566555.1 uncultured Bifidobacterium sp.
TTTCTACCCGGCAGGTTCCGGGTTCGATTCCTGGCGGAGGCGCTCGTCGTATCCTTCGCCGGTGACAAACCTTTCGCACGAGCGTCGGACTCCGGACGAATCCGGTCTCCCGAGTGGCCTCTTCGCCCCCGGTCGACGGCTCCTGACCTCCGGTCTGGTGCTGATCGTCACGCTCGTCGCGTTCGAGTCGATGTCGATCGCCACCGTCATGCCGCTGGTCGAGGACGATCTCGGTGACCTTGCTCTGTATGGATGGGTGTTCACGGCGTTCTTCCTCGGCACTCTCGTGGGAGTCGTCATCGCCGGTACCGCATCCGATCGGATGCGCCCCGCGCTGCCGCTCGCCGTCGGTCTCGTCTTGTTCGTGCTGGGTCTCGTCGTCGGTGGCTTCGCGCCGTCGATGTTCGTCCTCGTGCTCGGCCGTTTCCTCCAGGGTCTCGGCGCCGGTGCGATGCCGGCGACCTCGTATGTGTGCATCGGTCGGAGCTATCCACTCGATGAGCGGCCGAAGATGTTCGCTCTCGTCTCGAGCGCGTGGATGCTGCCGAGCGTCATCGGGCCCGTCATCGCCGCGGCGATCGCCGGGGCCTTCGGGTGGAGGTGGGTATTCCTCGGTCTCCTGCCCCTCACATTCGTCTTCGGCGTGATCGCGATCATCGGGGTGAAGTCGGTCGCCGCGCCGCCCGAAGCAGCGGGGGACAGGAACATCCTCAACGCCATCGTGGTGGCGTTCGGCGCTGCACTGTTCCTCGTGGGCATCGGTTCCCACCGGTGGTACCTGTTCGTAGGGGTCGCCGTCATCGGCGCAGCGCTCATGGTGCCCCCGTTTCTCCGTCTGACGCCGGCGGGAATTCTTCGCGCTCGCGCCGGGATGCCCGCCACGGTGGCGGTGCGCGGGTTGTTGAACTTCGGTTTCTACTCGGCCGATGCGTTCGTTCCCTTCGCGCTCACCACGACGCGAGGACTCGCGCCGGTATGGGGTGGTCTGGCCATGACCACCGCATCGTTGACATGGACGGCCGCTTCGTGGCTGCAGGCTCGGTGGATCCGCACTCGAGGCTCGACGGTGCTCGTCGTGGTCGGCATGCTGATCATCGCGGCCGGCGCCTTCGGGATGTTGTTCACCCTCGTGCCGGTGCTCCCGGCGTGGATCGGACTCGTCGCATGGGGTGTGGCCGGTTTCGGCATGGGACTGGCGTTCTCCCCGCTCGCCCATGTCGCGATGGAGTTGGCCGAACCCGGACTGGAGGGCAGGGCGACGACGGCGATCCAGTTGAGCGACACACTGGGCGCGGCGCTGGGAATCGGCATCGCCGGTGTGCTCGTTTCGACCGTGGGCTCGCTCCTCGATTCGGAGACCACCGGTTTGGTGCTCACCTTCTGCATGGCGACCACCGTCTCGGTGGTGGGGGCCGTGCTCGGCCGCCGGGTACCGCGCGGGAGCGCACTAGGTTGACGACGAGGACGACACGAAGGGGGAGACGTGGTGTCGGGAACGCTGACCTGTGGTGACACAACGACCGTGGTGATGGTGCCGAGGAGCATTCG
>CAZMJK010000245.1:1558-2422 GCA_964566555.1 uncultured Bifidobacterium sp.
GCGCCTACCGTATCGACACGTCGGCCGGCGCCATCCTCGTCTCGCCGCCCGGCGACGACGTGCACGACGACACGCTCGGGCCGCTGCTGCTGGCCGTGGAGCTGGGCGGAAACGACGTCTACACGGGGAGCGCCGGCGCGACGCTCGACGTCCCTGTTGATCAGGTGCGCCTTGCCGAGGACCTCGGCTACCACTCGGTCTGGACGGCCGAAGCGTACGGATCCGACGCGCTGTCACCGCTCGCGTATCTCGCCGCGCTGACCAAGAGAATCAAGTTGGGTACCGGAGTGGTGCAGATCGCGGCGCGCACTCCCGCCGCGACTGCCATGCATGCTTTGACGATCGACGCGCTCGCCGGAGGCAACCGCGTGATCATCGGACTCGGCGTCTCGGGTCCGCAGATCGTCGAGGGTTGGTATGGCCAACCGTGGGGAAGTCCGAATCGACGGTTGCGTGAGTACGTCCAGCATTACTTTTCTCAAACAATCTTACCCTCTCTATATGCTCTAAAGTCTCTATAAAACAGACGGCGTCGAATTTCCGCTTCCCTACAACGGACCCGGCGCGATCGGTCAGGGCAAGCCGTTGCGTTCGATCCTGCATCCCGCGGGTGAAGTGGAGATCTGGCTCGCGGCCGGCGGTCCCAAGAACACCGAACTGTGCGCGGAGGTGTGCGACGGAATGCTGCCGATGGGTTGGGGTCACGATGGACCCGAGGTGTACGGACCCCACCTCGACGCCGGCTTCGCCACCCGCGGTGGACGGCCGCAGGACTTCGAGATTTTCGGTGGGGTGAGTGTCGTCATCACCGACGACGTCAAGGCGGCGATCGATGCCATGAAGCCACTGACGGCGATGTATGTC
>CAZMJK010000246.1:0-2411 GCA_964566555.1 uncultured Bifidobacterium sp.
TGTCGACCAGATGATCACCCTCATCGCCGATCTCATCGAACGCGAGGTCGCGTACGTCTCCGACGATGGCGTGTACTTCACTCCGGCATCGGTTGCCGATTACGGACTGCTCGCCCGGCAGTCGATCGAATCGTTGCAGGCCGGCGCCCGGGTGGAAGTGGCCGAGCACAAGCGATCCCCGATCGATTTCGCACTGTGGAAGTTCACCAAACCCGGTGAACCATCGTGGCCGTCACCGTGGGGCGACGGTCGCCCGGGGTGGCATACCGAATGCGTCGTGATGTCACTCGACCTTCTGGGCGATGGGTTCGATCTGCACGGCGGCGGGCAGGATCTCGCCTTTCCCCATCATGAGAACGAACGGGCCCAGGCACTCGCGTCAGGACGAACCTTCGCCCGTCATTGGATGCACAACGGATTCGTCGAGGTGGGCGGCGAGAAGATGTCGAAGAGTCTCGGCAACTTCACCAATCTGCTCGATCTCGTCGAATCGACGGACCCTCGGGCCTATCGCCTTCTGGTACTCCGCTCGCATTACCGAACTCCGGTCGAGGTGACTCGAGCCACCACCGATGATGCGTCGGCCGCGCTGCGTCGCCTCGATGCGTTCGCCCGCCGTTGTGCCGAAGCGGGACTCTCCGCAGCGCCCGATGCCGTCGCCATCGACGCCTTTCGCACCGCCATGGACGATGACCTCGATACGCCGGCCGCGGTGGCCCTGTTGTTCGGTCTCGTCGGTCGCGCCAACTCCGCGCTCGATGCCGGTGACGACGCCGCTGCTGCGCCGCTGGCCGCAGCGGTCATGGAGATCTGCGGCGCCGTCGGATTGGTGCTCGATGCGGGCGGCGACACGGTTCCCCCCGAGATCCTCGACCGGGCGCGGGCTCGTGACGAGGCGCGGGCGGCCAAGGAATGGGCCGTGGCCGATGCCATCCGCGACGAGCTCGTTGCTGCCGGTTGGCTCGTCGAGGACACTCCCGCCGGCACCCGGGTCCGTCCAGCCTGATGGCGGAGAAGACCCAACGTCAGCCCTTCCCGCGCGGGTTCTGGGTGATCTGGACCACGGTCGCCATCGACCTCGTCGGTTTCGGCATCGTCCTGCCGATCCTGCCCCAATACGCCGAGCGGTTCGGCGCCGGAGCGGCAGTCATCGGCGTGTTGTCGGCCACCTTCTCCTTGGCCCAATTGGTCTTCGCCCCGATCTGGGGCAAGTTGAGTGATCGCATCGGACGCAAGCCGATCATCATCCTGTCGCTGTGCGGAACTGCGATCGGTTCGCTGGTCACCGGATTCGCCGGGGTGCTGTGGCTGTTGTTCCTCGGACGCATCATCGATGGCATTTCGGGGGCGTCGGTCTCGGTCGCGCAGGCCGCCGTCGCCGATATCTCCCCACCGCGTCAGCGAGCTCGGTACATGGGTCTCATCGGTGCGGCATTCGGCGTCGGCTTCGTGGCCGGTCCGGCCATCGGCGCCCTCGCCGCGTTGGGAGGACCGAAGGTTCCGTTCTTCGTCGCGTCGGCGATCGCAGCGACCAACGCGCTGATCGCACTCAAGCGACTTCCCGAAACCGCGCACGGTGTCGAAGGCCATCCGCTGGCCCGAGCCGATGTCGTTGCATCTCGGAAAGCGGAGTTCGATGTGGCGGCGATCGATGCCGAGAACATCGCGGCCGAACCGAGCCTCGATGGGCCGGGCATCGTCGAACCGGCCCACGGCGTGTTCCATCACGCGCCGGCCGAACACACCTCGATGTCGCGACGACGAGAGATCATTCGCTTGATCGTGGTGGCGTTCGTCGGCGTTGTCGCATTCAGCGGGTTCGAGGCGACTTTCTCGTTGCTGGCCAATCAGCGCTACGGCCTGGGACTCTCCGCGACGGCTGGCGTCTTCGCCGGCATCGGTGTCGTGCTCGTCGGGGTTCAAGGGGGGCTCGTCGGCCCGGTCACCCACCGCATGGGTGAATCGGGAACGCTTCGGTTCGGTCTCGTCGCGAACTGTTGTGGCCTCGCGGTGCTGGCCTTCGATCTCGGATGGATCGGTCTCGTCGTCGCCCTTCTGCTCCTCACGCTCGGACAGGGGTTGTTGACGCCCACGCTGACGTCGGCGGTCGCCGGTCGGGCGGGCGTGGACACCGGAGTGTGGTTGGGCTGGCAGCAGTCCGCCGGCGGAGCGGCTCGCGTCGTCGGGCCCTTGGCGGCGGGCGCGCTGTTCCAATGGGCGGGAATGGGCTGGCCCTACGCCGTCGGCGCCGCTCTCGCCGCCGTCGCCCTCACGTTGTTACCTCGCCACTCCGAGTCGGCATCGAGGGTTACCGCAGGGTAACTTGTCGGTCGCACGCGAAACCCACCCATCCGGGGTGACCGAGAGGAACACCGATGTCCGATTACAGCCTCGACCTCAACGAGGATCAG
>CAZMJK010000247.1:0-241 GCA_964566555.1 uncultured Bifidobacterium sp.
CGGTGGACGACGCAGCCGTCCCCACCTTCCGCTGCTTCCTCGACGCGGCACGAACCGCCGACGCAATTCGCTCTCGCTCAGGCCGTGGCGCCCTGCGAGATCACTTCGCCGAGGACGCATCGCTTCACGGGCTCCTCGCCAATCTGTCCGACCTCGGCCTCACGATCACGCTGGTGATGAGCTCCGGAAGGGAACGGACCGGGATCGTCGACCTCGTGAGCCTCAGCGGCGTTGCACTGCA
>CAZMJK010000247.1:251-893 GCA_964566555.1 uncultured Bifidobacterium sp.
GCCTTCGGCCGGTCGATCCTTCGCCTCGATCGCATTGCGACGATCCGAACGTCGACGCCGTGTCTCGTCTCCGGCGATGGACAGGTCCACACCCGCCAGTCCTGGCCCACTTTGGTCGCGTCGTTCGTCGACGCTGATGACGACGTCAACATCATCTGCGGCGACCGCGTCATCACCGGGACGATCATCAGCTGCAGTCGGACGCTCCTGATCCTGGAATCGCCGAACCGCAACTGGCACTACGCCGTCGTCGATGAGATTGAGGAAGTGTCGGTGAGCGTTCCCGGTTCGATTCGACATGACTGTACGAACGAGTCCACGTCGAATCGCTTCAACCGGATCACTCTTCCGAACCGGTAGGCGGCAAGCCGACCCTCATCAATGAATCGGTAGAGCGTTCGTGACTGGACTCCGAGGTACTCGGAGGCCTCGGCGGTGCTCATCCATTCGATTGATTCGTTCATCAGAGCAAGCACGGTACGGGAGGGGCCGGTTCGTGGAAATGGGTCGGGCGACCTCTTCCCCGGCGATGGAGAGATCCGTACCTTGCGCATCCCATTCCCGACGAGACCTCGGAGAGCAGGCCAGATGCGCGGTTGGTCCATGATGAGAGGAAGAACACCACGGCAGGCGACGACGACA
>CAZMJK010000247.1:903-2403 GCA_964566555.1 uncultured Bifidobacterium sp.
CGTCCGATTGCACACGTCGTTCACCGAAGCCCCAACAGTCGAACGCTCGTCGGCGCACTCATGGTCAGCGCAGCGGCGATCGCCACCTACCTCGCCGTGCACGAGGCCGGAGTCTCACCGCAACAAACGATCGTCGTTGCCAATCGCTCCGTCGCTATCGGCGAGCGACTCGACGGATCGGCGCTCACGACCATCTCTGTCGATCGCGGGTCAGCGGTGACCGACCACGGATTCGCAACCATCGATTCACTCAATGGTTCAGTTGCCCTCGCCCCCATCGAGAAGGGAGAGCTCGTCCAGCGAAGTGCGGTCCTGACTGATGGAACACTCGACTCGTCCCGACAGTTCTCGTTCCCCGTCGATCGGGAACGCGCCCTCAACGGCGACCTTCGAGCCGGCGAACGGGTTGATGTACTGGCGACCTACGGCACCGGAAACGATTCGACGACAGCGGTCCTCGCTCGAGACGCGCGAGTGACTCGCTCGACGGAGGCCAAGACAGGATCGCTGGGCTCGACCGGAAAGCTCATCGTCACCCTGGCGCTCCCGTCAGCCGACCAACTCCTCGACGCCGTGCATGCCGCGCAGGTGGCATCACTCACCATCGTCCGATCGACGCTGGCCGATAACACCGGCGGCAGACGAACGGCGACGTCAGGTCCCCTCGCACGATCGGTCGGCACCCGATGATGAACGAACACTTCGTCGTGCTCGGTGTCGCCCGCCCGCGGAGCAGTTGGATCACCGACGTCGGGAAGTGGTCGACCTCGTCGACGCTCCCGATCGAGTTCATCCGGTGTGTGTCGGTCGATGAGGTCCGATCCCGGCTCCACTCCGATCGACGCCACTCGGCAGTGCTTCTCGGCGACGATTGCGCCGGCGTGGACCGCGACGTGCTCGAGGCAGCGAGAGACGCGAAATGTGCGCCACTCATCGTCTCGACCGGCCATCTGCAGCGGGAGTGGCTGGCGCTCGGAGCCGCAAGCGTTCTGCACGCGCCCCTGACACCTGAATCGCTGCTCGCAGCCCTTCGCGATCACGCCCTCGGGATCGAACGTCGCCCTCTCCGACCGCACCCACCCCTTCTCGAGGCCACCACCGAACACGGGCGATTGATCGCGGTGATGGGAGGGGGCGGAACGGGCACCTCGACCACTGCACTCGGTTTGGCGGGCCACTTCGCGACATCGCCACACGCGACGACCACGTCACCGCCCTCAGTCGCCCTCATCGATGCGAGCCTGCACGCCGACCAAGCTCGCCTGCACGACCTCGGCGACATGGTTCCAGGACTTCCGGAACTCATCGACCTCCATCGACTGACCACCCCCGGTCCCGACGAGGTACGAGACCACTTCTGGCTTGTTCCCCGCCATGGCTACGTCGTGCTTCCCGGACTCCGTCGGCACCGCGATTGGACCACGCTACGGCGGCGAGCGACTCGGGCCGCGCTCGGATCGATTCGACGATCGTTCGACCTCATCGTCGCCGATACCGACG
>CAZMJK010000248.1:0-2398 GCA_964566555.1 uncultured Bifidobacterium sp.
CAACTGCACAGGCCTTGAACTTCTCGAAATCGTCACTCATGGGGACTCCTTGGTCTTCGGTGCGACCAACCTAGTCGGGGGTCGCGTTGATGTGGTGGTGGTGGAAGGGTCAACCGCCCATGCCGAGTCCGCCGTCGACGGGCAGAACGGCACCGGTGATGTACCCGGCTTCATCGGACGCGAGGAACGAAACGGCGGCCGCGATCTCCGCCGGTTGTCCCATGCGTCCGAGTGGGACCGCTGCGGTGATCGACTCGCGCATTGCATCGTCGACTGCGGCGAACATGTCGGTGGCGACGGGGCCGGGCGCGACCACATTCACGGTGACGCCTCGGGAGGCGAATTCACGAGCGAGTGATCGTGCGAGCCCGATGAGGCCGGCCTTCGATGCGGCGTAATTCGCTTGTCCGGCCTGGCCCACCGAACCGACGACGGAACCGATGAAGATGATGCGACCGAATCGGGCCCGCATCATCTTCGGAACCGCCCGACGAGCAGCGCGGAACCCGCCGATGAGGTTGGCATCGATGACGTCGGAGAAATCGTCATCGGTCATTCGCAGGATGAGTTTGTCGATCGTCATGCCCGCGTTGGACACAAGGATTTCAACCGGGCCGAGCTTCTCCTCGATCTCGGTGAACGCGGCCTCGACCTGGTCGGTATCGGTGACGTCGCATTGGACGCACAGGAGACCGTCGGCGTTCTCGGGCGCTTCGCTTCGATGGGTGATGGCGACTTTGTGACCGGCGGCAGCGAACGCACGAGCGCAGGCCAGACCGATGCCGCGGTTTCCACCGGTGACCAAAACGACTCGACTCATGCGTTCTCCTCCGGAAGTCGGCCCGTCCAACGAACGATCGCACTGGCCCAGCTCATCCCCGCTCCAAATCCGACGAGGAGGACGTTCTCGTCGCGCCGTACCCGGCCACTTTCGAGCGCTTCCACCAATGCGAGTGGGATCGAAGCCGACGACGTGTTTCCGGTGCGATCGAGGACGACGGCGACACGATCCATGGGCATGCCCAGTCGCGAGCACGCGGTTTCGATGATGCGGATGTTGGCCTGATGGGGCACAACCAGCGCGATGTCGTCAGCCGTGAGGTTCGCGGAGGTCAACGAGACGTTGGCGGAGTCGACCATCACCGTGACGGCCTTTCGGAAAACTTCCTTGCCCACCATGTTCATGTAACCGCCGATGGGTGCATCGAGGAGCTTCCGCGCCGTTCCATCGGAACCCAGATCGAAGGCGAGCAACTGGCCCGGTCCATCGACCGCTTCGAGCACGACCGCGCCGGCGCCGTTGCCGAAGAGGATCGCGGTGTTGCGATCCTCCTGATCGGTGACCTTGGCGAGGGTCTCGGAACCGATCAGCAGCACGCGGTTGAGGCCCATGGCGATGAGGCCGTGTGCCTGCACCAATCCGTAGACGAAACCCGAACACGCCGCGTTGACGTCGCATGCGCCGCCGTTGATCGCCAGTTCCTCCTGCACCTGCGAGGCGGTGGAGGGGATCTGGTAGTCGGGAGTGGTCGTGGCCAGAAGGATGAAGTCGATATCGGCACCGGTGAGTCCTGCCATCTCGAGTGCAGCGCGACCAGCCTCAACGGCTAGGCCGGCGGTGGTGCCACCGTGGCGGCGCTCGCGGATGCCGGTTCGCTCGGTGATCCACTCGTCGGTGGTGTCGAGCCGAGCTTCGTAATCGGCGTTGGTCACGACGATGTCGGGCAGGGCGGTGCCCCAACCCACGATGGTCGCGCCACGCGCGGTCGAGATGGTCATCGGTTCCCCCGGATCGCGATCACGTGGTCCGCAACCACGCGATCGGCTGACTTGTCGTGACACGTTCACCCTCGACCGCGAGAACACCTACGAGCGTGCCGGCAAAGGGGGAGCGGACCTCTTGTTCGCCGACCATGCCGAGGACCGTTCCCGGAGAGAGGACGAAACCGGCGGCGAGATCGGGAGCGGGAGTGAAGACGCCAGCCGCAGGGCTCACCACCATTCGCTCGGTGGCGAAGAGATGTTCGCCCTCATGGACTTCCACCGTCTCGGCGGGAGCGGCAAGGGCCGTCAGCAACTTGTCGAGGTCGTCGGGGGTGGCGACGGAGAGGGTCTTGGCGCCGGACACGGTCCGCTTGGCCATGCCCGTCAGGACATTCCCCGGACCGAGTTCGACGAAGACCGTGGCGCCGGCATCGTCGAGATTGTGGAGGATCTGGCGCCAGCGCACCGGACTGCACAACTGTGCGTTGAGGAGTTCGGTCCATTCCGCGCCCGTATGAGAGCGGGCATCGACATTGGCATAGACGGGGAGCCCGGCATCGCGGAGGTCGGCACTCTGGATCGCGCTCCGAAGGCGATCTCGCGCCGGCGCCATGAACGGAGTGTGGAACGCTCC
>CAZMJK010000249.1:0-2363 GCA_964566555.1 uncultured Bifidobacterium sp.
GTTCGGCTTCGACAAGAAGACGGGCATCGACCTTCCCAACGAGTCCTCTGGCTACGTGCTGACCAAGGCGGAGAAGAAGGCACTCCACAACAAGTATCCGGATGCCTATCCAAACGGTGACTGGTACACCGGCGACAACGTGCAGTTGGCCGTCGGTCAGAACGTCATCGTGGTGACGCCGATCCAGTTGGCGCGCGCGTACGCCGCTCTGGCGAACGGCGGAACCGTGTACCAACCCCATGTGGTGTGGAAGATCCTGACTCCGAATGCCAATCCGTCGAATCCGGCGGACGTCGTTCGGGTGATCGATCCGGTCATCACCGGTACGGTCACCCTGCCGCCCGACGTGCGTGGTCCGATCGTTTCGGGTCTCGAGGGAGTGACCACCGGACTCGGTACTGCTGCTTCGGCGTTCGTCTCGTTCGATCTCGCCTCGTTCCCGATCGTGGGCAAGACCGGCACGGCGCAGGTGGACGGAAAGGCCGATACCTCGCTGTTCGCGTCCTACGGTCCGGCGGCCTCGCCGAAGTACGTCGTCACCGCGGTGATGGAGGAATCGGGGTTCGGCGCCGAGGCGGCTGGTGAGGTGACCCGTCGCGTGTACGAGGTCCTGGCCAATCAGACGCTCACCGGGGCGGGCACAGCGACGGCAGGGACGAGGGACTGATGCTCCACCAATCGATCTCGCCTCGCGACTCGCGCCGCAGCCGTCGGGATCCGACGGCCCCGCTTCGCCATGTCGATCCGGTACTGATCGCCTGCACCGTGATCCTCTCGATCATCGGTGTTCTCGCGGTGTACAGCTCCACGCGAGGGCCGGGGCCGCAGTATTCGAACTCGTATCTCTACAAGCAGACGATGTTCATGCTCATCGGGGCGGGAGCGATGTTCGTCTTCGCCGTCGTCGATTACCGGAAACTGCACGACTGGGCATGGGCGTTCTACGGAATCACCACCACACTTCTCGTACTCGTGATCTCGCCCCTGGGGAGTCAATCCAACGGTGCGCAGTCATGGTTCGCACTGGGTCCGTTCCAGTTGCAACCGGCCGAGTTCGCCAAGCTCTCGTTGATCGGTGTCCTCTCCTTCCTCCTCTCGGAGTTCCGCGGCGACATCGACCTTCGTCGCCTCTTCACCCTCTTGGGGACGGCGGCGGTGCCGATGGCACTCATCATGTTGCAACCCGATCTCGGACTCACCCTGATCCTCGTGGTGATCTCGATGGCGGTGCTGTTGGTCGGCGGTCTGCCGACGAAGTACATCGCCGTCCTGACGTTGGTCGGTGTGATCGGCGTTGTCGGCGCGTTGAATTCGCCGGTGCTCGCCGACTACCAGCGCAACCGCCTCACGGCGTTCGTGAACCCGGGCGACAAGTCGAACAAGGCGCTGTACAACATCGAACAGAGTCAGCAGGCGATCGCCAACGGTCGCATCTCCGGTCAAGGACTCTTCGACGGCCCGCAGACCAAGTTGGGATTCGTCCCGGAACAGGAGACGGACTTCATCTTCACCGCAGTTGCCGAGCAGTTCGGATTCATCGGCTCATCGCTCGTCCTACTGCTCTATGGCGTACTGTGCTACCGGATCTGGCGAATCGCGCAAGTGTCGAAGGACTCGTTCGGCACCTATGTGTGTGTCGGGGTGTTGGCGATGTTCGCGTTCTCCGCCTTCGAGAACGTGGGGATGGCCATGGGGATCATGCCGGTCACCGGAATCCCCCTGCTCCTCATCAGCGCAGGGGGTTCGTCCACGATCACCGCCCTGGCTGCGCTCGGACTGGTCCTCAACGTCCACATGCGCCGGTTCCAGTAGCCGAGGGTCGCCCCGGTAGGATCTCTGAATCATGACCGATGTGTGGCCCCAACTGGAGCCCCTCCTGGCCAAGGTGGCGAAGCCGGCTCGCTACATCGGCCTCGAGGACGGAGCTCGTTCGCCGCACCACGCGCCTGAGAAGGTGTCGTGGTTATTGGCGTACCCCGACACCTACGAGATCGGTCTCCCCAACCAGGGCCTCCAGATCCTCTACGAGATCCTGAACGAGAGTTCGTTCGCGGTCGCCGAACGCGCCTATGCGCCGTGGACCGATCTCGAGGATCTGCTCCGCGATCGGCGCGTTCCGCTGTTCTCCCTCGAGAGCCATCGACCAGCAGGGTTGTTCGATGTCATCGGATTCAACCTCTCGGCTGAACTGACCTACACCAATCTGCTGAACATGGTCGATCTGGCCGGAGTCCCCGTTCGAAGTGCCGATCGTCGACCCGAGCACCCGTTGATCGTCGCTGGGGGGCACTGCACCTACAACCCCGAACCACTCGCCGACTTCCTCGACATCGTCGTCCTCGGCGACGGCGAGGAAGTCATCA
>CAZMJK010000250.1:0-2348 GCA_964566555.1 uncultured Bifidobacterium sp.
ACACGGTCTCGTGCACGACGCTCACGCCGTCGGCCTGCGTGAGGGCGGTGACGAAGGGTGACTGCCAATCGGTCATGAAGCCGGGATGCACATCTGTCTCGAGCGCGAGGGGCCGGAGCATGCGTCGAGCCCGATGGAACGTGAGGGTGTCGCCTTCGGCATCGATGGTGAAGTCGCCGCCCGCGCGGCGGTACATGTTCAGAAATGTCGACAGGAGCTGCTGCTGCACGCCGTGAACGGTGATGGTCCCGCCGGTGGCGAGCGCGAGCGAGGCCCACGAGGCGGCTTCGAGGCGATCGCCGACGACTCGGTGTTCGAATGCTCCGAGCGCAGCGACGCCGGTGACGCGAATCGTTCGATTCGGTTCGACCGAGATGATGGCGCCCATCTTCTGGAGCACGGCGATGAGGTCGAGGATCTCCGGTTCGATGGCGGCGTTGGAGAGCTCGGAGTCGCCTTCGGCCAGCACCGATGCGAAGAGGAACTGCTCGGTCGCTCCCACACTCGGGAAGGGGAGTGCGATACGGGTGCCGCGCATTCGATCGACATGAAGTTCGATGATGTCCTCGCGGTGGACATCGCGGGCTCCGAATGCGCGCAACACGTTCAGATGGAAGTCGACGGGACGAGGACCGATCGAACATCCGCCGGGAGCGGCTACCACCGCGTGGCCCGTGCGGTGCAACGACACCGCCGTGGTGAGGACGGGGATGCGACTCGCCGCATGGAGGCGCATGACGTCGTCGTCGTTGAGGGCGCGGAACTCGTGGGCCGTGATCACGACCGAATCGCTCTCGTGGACGACGGTCCCACCGGCGATGTGGATCAGTTCGTCGACGACTGCGATGTCGGTGATGGCGGAGATGTTCGTCAATCGACAGGGCTCAACGGTGAGCAGGGCGGCAACCATGGCCTTGGGCAGCGCGTTTTTCGACCCCCGAACATGGATTTCGCCATCAACGGGTTGCCCACCGCGCACGATCATCGTGTCGGGGAGTTCGGAGGTCGGGGGGAGGGCCATGACTCTTCGATGGTAGGGCGCATGAGGGGTCGGGGCATCACTGGTGACGGCGGACACTGCGTTGGATGCGGAGGCAACGCTCAAACTGGGCGCGAGTGCAAAGGGGCCACAGGGGTAGGGTTCGACGGTTCGATCGTGCCCGACCGCCCGCCCGGAGAGACCCAAACGTGATTCGCGACTCCCTCGCCGCCGCCCTGCGATCGGCCTTGTCGACACTCGAGATCGCTCCGCTTCCGGAGACGGTGCATCTCGAGCGTCCAGCCCGACGCGAGCACGGGGATTGGTCGTCGAACGTGGCGCTGGCAACGGCCAAGGCCGCGGGGTGGAATCCACGTGAACTCGCCGGTCGTGTGGCGGAGATTCTCAACTCCGACCTCCCCGATCACGTCGTCTCGGTGGAGATCGCCGGCCCCGGATTCGTCAACTTCCGATTAGCGGATTCGTGGTTGCACGACGTGCTCGTCGACGTCGAATCCGCTGGCGTGGCCGAGTACGCACGATCGGACGCGGGTTCGGGCACGCGAGTGTTGCTCGAGTTCGTGAGCGCGAACCCGACCGGCCCACTTCATGCCGGGCACGGGCGTGGTGCCGCGTACGGCGATTCACTGGCCCGCATCCTCGAGCGATGTGGCTACGACGTTGATCGAGAGAACTATCTCAACGATCGCGGAACCCAGATGCAGCTCTTCGTGGCATCCCTTCTGGCCCGTCGAGATGGCGGGCCTCTGCCCGATGGTGGCTATCAGGGTGAGTACATCTCCGAATGGGCGGCGGAGATGCCGGCCGATGCCGATGTGTTCGATTGGGGCGAGGACCGAGCGGTCGCCGATCATCGGCTCACGCTCAGTCGTATGAACGTCGAATTCGACAGTTGGTTCAGTGAGAAGTCGATGGTGGCGTCGGGAGCGATCGATGTGACCCTCTCGGATCTCCGCGAACGGGGTGTCGTGTACGAGCTCGACGGTGCGACGTGGCTACGGTCGACGGCGATGACAAGGATCGGGTACTCATCAAGAGTGACGGGGAGTTCACGTACCTCCTGCCCGACATCGCCTACCACCGTGACAAGTTCGCTCGTGGGTACGACCTTCTCATCGACGTGTGGGGAGCGGATCACCACGGCTATGTCCCGCGCATGAAGGCGGCCATGCAGGCTCTGGGGCACGATCCGGCGGAACTCGAATGCGCGATCATCCAGTTGGTCAACCTGTTGAAGGGCGGAGAGCCCGTTCGTTTCTCGAAGCGGGCGGGCGACATCGTCGAACTTTCCGAAGTTCTCGATGAAGTGGGTGCGGACGCGGCTCGTCTCACCTATCTGTTGCAGTCC
>CAZMJK010000251.1:0-2339 GCA_964566555.1 uncultured Bifidobacterium sp.
AGTCGATCTCGAAAGATGGTGGACGCACCTCCTACCGCGGCCTCATCCGAGTCGAGGACGACGCCTACGGATGCAAGAGCCACGTGCAGTGTGATGCGCTCATCCTTGACGACGAGTCCATCTCCGACACCTTCCCCTATATGGAGGTGGGTTCGGGAGACGCCATCATCGGTCACGAGGCAACGGTGTCGAAGGTCGCCGACGAGCAACTCTTCTACCTGATGAGTCGTGGGCTCTCGGCCGAACAGGCGATGGGCATGGTCGTCAACGGTTTCATCGAGCCGATCACGCGAACCCTGCCGATGGAGTACGCCGTCGAATGGAGTCGACTCATCGAACTCCAGATGGAAGGTTCGGTCGGTTAGTTCGACTGTCGTACCCTCGGGTATCGACGCGAACGACTCCCAACAACTGGCCCGGCGCGAACATCGGGCCGTTGCCGATGTCCTCATCTCCTCGGTGTTGTTCGCCGGCTGCAACATCGCGTGGCGTTTCGGCGATGGTCCGGCGATCGGCATCGTGGGATTCCGGGTCCTCCTCGGTGCGGTGGTGGCCCTTGGCGTTGCCCGCCGGCAGGGAAGCGGTTCGTGGCGTGCACCCCTCGCGGTTCGATCCGGCCGCATCGCTGTGGCCGCGCAAGTGCTCGGGCTTGTTGCTGCAGGCACCATGTTCCGCACCCTCGACGGGCCTCTGGCCGGTTTGGCATTGGCCTGCGTTCCGGCGGTCGCACTCCTGGTTCGCGATCGTGCGGGAGCGTTCTCGACAGTTGCCGCACTCGGTTCGTCATGTGCGGCACTCGTCGGACTCACGGTCGCAGCCGGCGAGAGCGGCGTCGATTCGGTCTCTCCCGCAGGAGCAGTGACCGCTCTCGTGTTCGTCGCGCTCGAGGTGTGGAGTCTTCGTACCTCGGAACTCGCAGTCGAGGACGGAGTGAACCCCACTGCACTCGTCGCCTCGACGATGATCACCGGGACCATCTTCCTGCTTCCGGTGGGGCTGGTGTTCGGAACCATTCAGCAGCCGTGGACCATCTGGGGCGCGCTCGGCGCCGCGTTCGCGGTCGCCGTGTTCGGGACCGTCGGGCGGGTCCTGCGCACCGCTGCGCTGCCAGCAGCTGGCGTGACCGCGGTCGCGGCGAGTGCGCAGGTCGCGGCGTTGTTCACCGCACTCGGCGGGGTCCTGCTCCTCGACGACGGCGTCTCTGCGGTGAGTCTGGCGTGCACGGTGGTCGCGGCCGGTCTCGGCGCGACGGCTGTGGTCGCCGCGGCGCGTTGGCGGCTCGCTCGTCGACCGGATCTGGGCCTCGCGTTGGATTCGTGACACCGAGATGGGACACTGTGGTCATGCCGATGCGTGAGGAATGCAAGCAGTACGAGAGCCGCACGTACTCGAACGGCGAGACCGTTCGAAAGTGCAATCTCGATCTCGCTCCCGAGGCACCGTGGAGGTGTCCGGAGCAGTGTCCGAAGTTCGAACTGCGCCTCGCCGATGTCGATTGGTCGCACGGGTCGTTGGTGTCGTCGCCGCCTCCACCCGAACCGGTGGGGGAGGGCATCGCCGAGTTGCTCGACGAGGCCGAGGACATCGTGAACGCCGTCGGGCCGCAGATCCTCGCCGAACTCGAGGCCGAACAACGCAAATCCCAGACCCGCATGGGTCGACTGAAGCGGAGATTCCGTCGTTCCTAGAGTGGCCGGAATTTCTCCTATGCGGGTAGGATTATTCCCGTGCCCTCCCCCCAATGGCTTCTCGATCGACGTTCCGCGGCGCCGGCGCCGTCCTCCTTGGCGATGCCCTCGACCGACGAGGAGGTCTGGCGCTACAGCCGAGTCGCCGCCCTCGCGCTCGAGGAGTGGACCCTGGTCACCGATCCCTCCGACGGGGTGCCGCAGGAAGCGGCGGCCATCCTCGATGCGCTTGGCCACCTGTCCGGAGCGGTCGTGGTCCGTAACGGCTCGGTGGTCAGCGCTCGACTCGACGACGACCTTGCCGCCAAGGGCGTCAACGTCGGCGCATTGGTGGCGGCCCCGGAAGCTGCTGACGTGCTCGGATCGGTGTCGGGTGAAGGACCGGATGTCTTCGCCTCACTGAATGATGCGCACTTCCTCGATGGGGTCCTGATCGATGTTCCCGCCGGGGTCACCGTCCCCGCCCCGATCGCAATCGTCGACTGGGTGGACCGCGAGGACGCTGCGATCTACCCACGAGTCGTCATCCGCGTCGGCAAGGACGCCGATGTCCGTGTTCTCGATTGGCATGGCTCCTCCGATGTTGCGGCCTTCGTGGCGCCGCTGGTGGAACTCGACGTCGCTCGTGCTGGACGCTTGGCGTACGGAAAC
>CAZMJK010000252.1:0-2334 GCA_964566555.1 uncultured Bifidobacterium sp.
CATCGGCCTGGCGGGCTCGGTGTTCTTCTCCCTCGACTTCACCTCGGCTCGGTGGCGAGTCGCGCTCTACCTGCTCCTGACGATCGCGCCGTTCGCCATCGCGGCGCCGCTGATCGGTCCTGCGATCGATCGGATCAAGGGCGGTCGTCGCTGGATCATCGTCGGTTCGATGCTGCTGCGCGCCGTGTTGGCGTTCTTCGTCGTTCGCCACATGGACAGCCTCCTCTTCTACCCAGAGGCCTTCGGCATGCTCATCATGCAGAAGATCTATTCGATCTCGAAGAGCGCGGTCATTCCCAGCACGGTGCATAGCGACGAGGAATTGGTGCAGGCCAATTCGCAACTCACGACACTGTCCTCGATCGCCGTGGTGCTCGCCGCGATTCCGGGCGGCATCCTCTACGCGATCGGTGGAGGCAGGGCCACGGTGGCGTTCGGCGCGGTGGTCTTCGCCGTGGGAACGATCCTCGCACTGCAGTTGCCGCCCACGACGGTTGCCTCCCAACCAGAGGGAGAGGCGGAACGGGAGGAACTGCGAAGCGCCGGCATCACCCACGCATCGGTCGCGATGAGCCTGATCCGCGGCATGGTCGGGTTTCTCTCTTTCATGCTGGCCTTCGATTTCAAGAATGCCGGCGCCCCGCTGTGGCAGCTCGGATTCGTGGCCGCCACCGCGCAACTCGGGTTCTTCATCGGTTCGCTCATCGTCCCTCGACTACGACGCGTGCTCTCCGAGGAACGGATTCTTGTCGGAAGCCTCCTCGTCACGAGCGTCGCCGGGGTACTCACCGCCGTCATCGGAGGCCTGAGCGGTGCGGCACTGCTCTCGATGATCCTCGGTGCGACGAGTTGTTCGGCCAAGCAGGCGTTCGACTCCATCGTGCAGCGCGACGCACCTGATGCGAACCGCGGGCGTTCGTTCGCCAAGTTCGAGACGCGGTTCCAGTTGATCTGGGTGATCGGTGCCCTCCTTCCGATCATTCTTCCCATTCCGGCGTCGGCAGGGTTCGGACTGATCGCAATCGCCTCGTCGATCGCCGTGGCGTTCTATCTCGTGGGCCTGCGCAACGTTCGAGCCGGGCGTGTTCCCGTGGCGAGGAAAGGACTCCTTCGTCGACCGATCGTCATCGACGATCGACATCCCTCGATGGCGGTCGACGAGACGCGGGTCGTCGACCGTGGTTTCGCCGGTCCCGAGACGCCTCCGGCCTGGGGTCCTCCGATCGATTTCACCGACCCCGGCCACGTCGATGGTGATGTCGTTCCCCATGACGCAGCGCGACGGTGGATGCGTCGGCCCGCTCCGACGGTCGCCCCCACCCCGGTGACGCCAGCGGTTGCCTCCGATCGACCGACGCGTCCTCCGAGTGATCCGACGACCGTGGTGCGCCCCGATCGGGACGGACTGCTCTTCGGCCCCGATGCGTGGGACGACCCCGAGATCCCCGATGGGCCGCCACCCCTGGGTTCCTGAAACGGGTCAGAGGTCGGGTTCGTCTTCGGGCAGATCGATGCGGGCCAGCCACAAGCCGGGTGCATCGATCTCGGCAGGGGTCGGAAGGGTGCGATCCGATTCCCACAATCGAACAACGCCGTCATCGCCCACGCGCTCGACGATCCCGGCGATGAAGGCCGCTCCGCGATCGTAGGTCGCTTGGGTGAGTTCGAGGCCGAACAGACGCTCGACGAACCGGTCGGAGTCGTCGGCTTCCACGCGGCGGCGACGAACCGCCTCGGAGATCATCGTGGTGTTGGCCAGAAGCGAGGTGCCGACGGCGTCGACGATGTGATCGACGTAACCGACGATGGCGGCGATGAGCGCCTCGAACCTCGGAAGCATGTCACGTTGTGCTTGCGATTGGATGGCTCCGAGAACGATCTCGGGATCGCTGAACATCGATTGCATGCCCGAGACCGACGACGGATCGGACATGTCGACGTCGAGTTTGCCGAGACGGTCTTCGAGTGCCGTGGCATCGGGCTCGAATCCGGCGGCGTACGCGGAGAGGTAGCCATCGACTGCGGCGCGTACATGCGGAATACGCAACACCGAATGCATGGCGATCTCCTGGGCGCAGACCCAGAGGCGGAGGTCGTCGGCCGGGATGCTCCATTCCGAGGCGAATGTCTCGAAGTTCGCGGGGATGACCATGAGTTCATCGCTCGGTGTCCTCGGGACGGGAAGGTCGTACTGGCCGAACGAACGACGCGACAGGTGACCGATCATCGAACCCGCGGTCATGCCGAGCATCATCGGGCCCATCATCGCCATGAGCGGGGCCATGAATCCGAGGGGATCCGCCGGGTCGGGAGCACCCGAAGGAGCGTTGGGAG
>CAZMJK010000253.1:0-922 GCA_964566555.1 uncultured Bifidobacterium sp.
CGGAAACGTTCAGGTACGAGGCGCTCGTGTATGGCAGATCGCCTCGCAGGTGAGTCGGGTCGATGCCGACGCAACGCTCACCTCGTCGCACGTCGGAGTGGGATGCGAGTACGGACGCATGCGAACCGACTGTCATCTCGTCGGTCGCGGTGCCACCGGAAACCTCAGTGCCGTGTACTTCGGTCACGAGAGTCAGACACTCGATTTCCGGACCTTCCAGAAACACGACGCCCCTCATACGAACTCGAACCTGCTCTACAAAGGGGCCGTCGGTGGTCACTCCCGATCCGTCTACACCGGACTGATTCGAGTCGAGAAGGACGCCAGAGGAACCAATGCGTTCCAAACCAACCGCAATCTCAAACTTTCCGAGACCGCGTGGGCGGAATCGGTGCCCAATCTGGAGATCGAAACCAACGAGGTATTCCGACCGAGACGGCCGAGCGACTGATCGTCGCCGGCTTCTTCGACGAGGTACTCGAAGACTTTCCCGTCACCGCAGTCGTCCCGTTGATCGACGATGTCATCGATCAACGACTCAATGCGGGGGTGAAGTGATGGCACTCGAGCGTGTCTGTTCGGTTCAGGACGTTCCCGACGGCGAGGTGCGACGATTCGACCTGGGATCGGTTCGATTGGCGGTCGCCCATATCGGCGGTTCGTTCTACGCCATCGGCGATCGTTGCACCCATCAGGATGTCTCCCTCTCCGAGGGCGAGTTGCTGACCGACGCCTGTGAACTCGAATGCCCGAAGCACGGAAGTTGTTTCTCGCTCGAGACCGGTGTCCCGAATTCGCTTCCGGCGACAAAGGCAGTTCCGACCTACGTCGTGCGCATCGACGATTCAGCGGTGTTCGTGGAGATCGATTGATATGGGTGAGTTTCGGATTCAAGGTCTGAACGCTGAGGTCGCCGGTCGAC
>CAZMJK010000253.1:932-2323 GCA_964566555.1 uncultured Bifidobacterium sp.
GCTCTCGCACGTACTGATGGGCAAGCCCGGCTACACCGTCACCGGCGGATCGGTCTCCATCGATGGGGTGGAGATCCTCGGACTCCCCACCTACGAGCGAGCCAAGGCCGGTCTCTTCCTCGCGATGCAGTACCCGATCGAGGTTCCGGGAGTGAGTCTCCAGGAATTGCTCACCGAAGCCCTTGCTGCGCAGGGACGCGACGCGTCGATCGTTCACGCTGCCGTCAACGCCGAGGCCGATCGCATCGGACTCGCCACTCGACTCCTCGATCGACCGGTGAACGTCGATCTCTCTGGTGGCGAGAAGAAGCGGAACGAGACACTGCAACTTTCGGTTCTGCGACCGAAGTTCGCGATCCTCGACGAACTCGATTCGGGTCTCGATGTCGACGCGCTTCGATCCTGTTCACGGCGAGTCGAGGAGGCCACGACCGAGTTCGATCTCGGTGTCCTGGCCATCACGCACTACTCGAGGCTGCTCGAGGAACTGAAACCCGATGTCGTGCACGTGCTCGCCCAGGGCCGCATCGTGGCATCGGGGGGACCCGAACTCGCTGATGAACTCGAGCGAACGGGGTATGCGCAATGGGTCGAGGAGGAACCGGCCCCGCCGAGTTCATCGGATCCCTTCGCCGATCCATTCGCATGAGGGATCCGCTCCTGTCCCCGGACGAGGTCGTCGAACGTTTGCGATCGGTGCCCGAATGGTCGATGGTGGATGGACATCTGCATCGCGAGTTCGAGTTCGCCGACTTCTCGCAGGCGTGGGCGTTCATGAACCGAGTGGCGCCCATCGCCGAAGAACTCGACCATCACCCGAACTGGTCCAATGTCTGGAACCGCGTCATCATCGACATCACCAGTCACGACAGCGGTGGCCCCACCGATCGTTGTTTCGCTCTCGCCGAGGGGATCGACGGCGTCGTCGCCGGCTCGCGGGCGGAACGGGGACTGGCCTAGGCCGTCGCCTCGTCGATGCCTTGCGCCAGGGTGTTCCAGGCCAAGGTCGCGCACTTGATCCGCACCGGGAACTTCACCACGCCGCGCAGCGCTTCCAGATCGCCGAGTTTCACGTCGGGGGCGTCGATGACCTCCACCGATTCGGCACCTTCGAGTGAACTCTCGTGGATCGACATCATCGCCTTAAACGCGCGGGTCAATTCCTCGATCTCCGCGACGGTCTTCCCTTTGACCGCGGCCGACATCATCGATGCCGAGGACTGACTGATCGAACAGCCCTGACCAGCGATGCGGATATCGTCGACACGGCCGTCGGCGTCGAATGCCAGGTAGAGGACGATCTCGTCGCCACACAGCGGATTGAATCCCTCAACTCGATGAGCAGGAGGGACCTCGAGCTCCCCACGGTTCCGTGGGTTGCGGTAGTGGTC
>CAZMJK010000254.1:0-2312 GCA_964566555.1 uncultured Bifidobacterium sp.
GGACGTTCGTCCGCTCTGATTCCACGACACAATCGTGAACACGCCGCCCTTCGGGGCGGCGTGTTTCGTTTTGCCGTTCGAATCGCTCACGCTCCCCAACGCGATTGACCGAAGCGATATCCCACGCTGCGCACGGTTTGAATGAGGTTGGCGTGGTGCTCGCCGAGCTTCGCACGGAGCCGACGAATATGGACATCGACCGTCCGTGCGCCGCCGTAGTACTCGTAGCCCCACACCCGACTGAGCAGCGTTTCGCGAGTGAACACCTTGCCGGGGTTCGAGGAGAGGAACTTCAGGAGTTCGTACTCCATATAGGTGAGATCGAGCGGGGTTCCGCCGATGGCGGCCTGGTAGGTCTCGAGGTTGAGCACCAGGTCGCCGTACTCGACGAGCTCGGGCCTCGTTCCTGCGCCGGTGTTCCAATAGAGATGCTTCAGTCGCGCTTCGAGTTCGCGCGGGTGGAACGGCGCGAGACAGAAGTCGTCGTAGAGGTCATCACGGAGTTCGAGGTCACCGAGTTGGGTGCCGCTCACGAGGAGAAGGAGCGGTTCGAGGGGAACATCGCGCTTGCGCAATGCGCGGCACAGCACGAAGGCGCGCTCCGGATCGAGATAGGCGCAGATGATTGCCCCGCCCCAGCCGTTGTCCGGTTCGATCCGCGATGCTGCGAGTTCGTCGCTCGCGGCCTTCCACGGGTACCCGGACAGGTCGAGTGCCTGTGCGAGTTCCGGTGGTGGCGGATCGGGGAAGAGAAGGATCGGTTCCATCGTGACTACCAGGCAGGGAGATACCGATCGAGTTCGAACTGTGTGACCTGCGCCTTGTAGTCGGCCCATTCAGCTCGCTTGTTGCGCAGGAACCATTCGAAGATGTGTTCCCCGAGAGCTTCGGCCACGAGTTCGGAGTTCTCCATCACGTCGAGTGACTCCGAAAGTGACTGCGGCAGCGGTCGGATGCCTTCGGCGGCACGTTCCTCGGGCGTCATCTCGAACACGTTGGCCGCCGCTTCGGCCGGAAGTTCGTAGCCGCCCTCGATGCCCTTCAGTCCGGCGGCCAGCATCACCGAATAGGCGAGGTAGGGATTGCACGCCGGGTCGGGTGACCGGTACTCGATGCGGGTCGAGGACTGCTTGCCTCGCTTTGTGACCGGCACTCGCACCAATGCCGACTGGTTGTTGCGGGCCCATGTGACGTACACGGGTGCTTCGTAGCCGGCGATGAGTCGCTTGTAGGAATTGACCAGCTGGTTGGTGACGGCAGTGATCTCGGGCGCATGGTGGAGCAGGCCAGCGATGAAGCCGCGGGCCACCTTCGAAAGGCCCACCGGATCCCCTGGTTCATGGAACGCGTTCTCGTCACCTTCGAACAGCGACATGTGCGTATGCATCCCGGAACCCTGCACTCCGGCGAGGGGTTTCGGCATGAAGGAGGCGAACACGCCCTGTTCCATCGCGATCTCTTTGACGATGAGGCGGAACGTCATGATGTTGTCCGCCATCGTGAGCGCATCGGTGTAGCGCAGGTCGATCTCGTGCTGACTGGGCGCGTCTTCGTGGAACGAGTATTCGACGGGGATGCCCATGGCCTCGAGCACGAGCAGTGTCCTCGTTCGCAGATCGCTCGCGACATCGGCGGTGGTGAGGTCGAAGTACGAACCCGAGTCGAGGGGAACCAGTGGTTTCGACGGGTCACCCTCGGCGAAGTAGAAGAACTCCATCTCGGGGGCCGTCATGAACGAGAAGCCTCGATCGTGTGCCTTGTCGAGGTTGCGCTTCAAGACCTGGCGAGGGTCGCCTTCGAAGGCCGTGCCGTCGTGGTTGAGGATGTCGCAGAACATCCGACCGGAGATCTCCGACCCGTTGCCCCACGGAAGGATCTCGAAGGTGTTCGGGTCGGGTTTGGCGAGGACGTCGGACTCCTGGACGCGACTGAATCCGTCGATGACCGACCCGTCGAAATGGAGCCCCTCCTCGAAGGCGTTCTCCAACTCGGCGGGCGAGATCGCCACCGACTTGAGCTGGCCGAGCACGTCGGTGAACCAGAGCCGGATGAGGCGAACCCCACGCTCCTCGACGGTCCTGAGCACGTAATCCTGCTGTCGTTCCATTTTCCAAGTGTCCCACGCCCCGCGGTCTCGGCCCAAGGCCGTTCGGGGCCGCCGGCGCCGAGTTCACGTTCCGTTCACAATCGGGCAACAGTCGGGAAAAACGAGACTGGCACGCTGAGCCCGTCACTCCTCGGGGGCCACCGTGGCCTCGGGGGTAGTGTCCCCATCGATCAGTGGTTCGGTGTCCGACCGGATCGCACCCCCA
>CAZMJK010000255.1:0-2030 GCA_964566555.1 uncultured Bifidobacterium sp.
CGCGGCGGATCGAGCGGCAGACGTCGAATCCGTCGATGCCGGGGAGCATGATGTCGATGAGCACGACGTCACTCGGTTGCCGGGTGAAGGCTTGGAGCGCGTCTTCGCCGGTATCGGCTTCTTCGACCTCCCAGCCCTCGTCCTCGAGCGCGAGTCGAACGGCGGTGCGGATTCGTTCGTCGTCTTCGACCGTGAGGATGCGCGTTCCCATAAGGGTTCCATTGTCACCGATCGGCACCCGGCTCGTCAGGTTTTCCGATTGCCGTCGAACCGATGCCTAGGCGTTGCCTGCGTCGGCCGCGATGAGCATCGAACGGAGTTCGTCAAACAACGCCGGCGGCGCCGCCAGGCAGAAGCCGAAGTCGGGTGCGCCTCCGGAAAGATTCTCGACCCGGGCGCCGGCCTCCATCGCGATGAGAGCGCCGGCGGCGTGATCCCACGGCTGCAGCCCGCGCTCGTAGTACGCGTCGACCCGACCGCACGCGACCGAGCACAGATCGACCGAGGCGGCGCCCATCCGGCGAACGTCGCGAATCGAACCGATGAGGTGGCTGAGGACGGCGACCTGGCGAACCCGCCGTTCCGGTTCGTACGAGAACCCGGTGGCGACGAGTGCATGGGCCAGGGAGGTCTCCTCGGAGACGCTGATGGGGAGACCGTTCCGCCTCGCTCCACCGTCGCGTATGGCGGTGAAGACCTCCTGGTGGAGCGGATCGTGAACGACACCAACTGCGATCTCGCCATCGATCTCGGCGGCGATCGAGACGGCGAATCCCGGATGACCGTAGAGGTAGTTCGTGGTGCCGTCGATCGGGTCGACGATCCACCGCACTCCGGATGTTCCGGCGGTATCGGTTCCTTCTTCGCCGAGGATCGCATCCTCCGGTCGGGCATCGCTCAACCGGGTGCGGATCAGTGCTTCCGACGCTCGGTCCATCTCCGTGACCATGTCGGTTCCGGTGGTTTTCGTGTTCACCTCGGCGCGCGCCCGCGAGAGGCCTTCCACGATGAGGTCCGCGGCCTCCGCGGCGATGGAGGTGGCAAGGTCGAGAAGTGCGACGGTGTCGTGGGGCATCAGCGAACGCGGGGAAGGTTCCGGTTCGTTCCGCGGGCCTTGGCTGCGGCAGCGGCGGCTTCGTTCCGGGCACGGATGGTGTTCCACTCGCCCATGGCGCGCAGCGTCAGGACGACGACGACTGCCGTTCCCACGGCCGCGACGATCGAACCGACGAGAGCGCCGAGGCCCGCCCAGATCGACGAATCGCCGGAAACCTGGAGATCGATGAAGGCGTAGCCGATGAATCCGCCGGCCGTCCCACCGATGAGGATGGCGACGAAGGCGAGAACTCGGGCCCCGACCGAGGGAAGGGCCGACTGCGTCAGCGACTGATCGATCGAAGAGGGGAGAGGAGACGACACGACCTCCATCGTACGGGTCGCTCGGAGCACCTGCGCGCAGGCGGTGGGTCGGAGGCTCCTACAGTTGAGGCCATGAAGCCGCTCGTCATACTCCCGACGTATAACGAAGCGGAGAACATCATCGAAGTCCTCGAGCGCATCCAGGCCTCGCTCCCGAGCGCCGATGTGTTGGTCGTCGACGACGGAAGTCCCGATGGGACGGCCGATCTCGCCGAACGGTGGAGTGGCGACCACGGCGGGCACGTGTCGGTGCTGCGCCGGGGGGCGAAGGCCGGGTTGGGTTCGGCGTATCGGGCGGGTTTCGCCCATGGCTTGGCCCACGGGTACGACGCCCTCATCGAGATGGATTCCGATCTCCAGCACGATCCTGCTGCCCTTCCGTCGTTGGTGAGCGCCGTCGCGTCGGGAGCCGATCTCGCGATCGGGTCGCGGTATGTTCCCGGCGGCCACATCCCGGAGTGGCCTCGTCATCGCGAATGGTTGTCTCGAGGTGGGAACCGCTATGCGGCCATCGTGCTGCGCCTCCAGGTCCGCGATGCCACCGCCGGATTCCGTTGCTACGCCGCTCCGATGCTGTCGCGCATCCCGCTCGATCTCGTGACCGCGGACGG
>CAZMJK010000255.1:2040-2287 GCA_964566555.1 uncultured Bifidobacterium sp.
TCGAGATGGCCTACAACATCGCTCGTCGAGGTGGACGCATCGTCGAGGTGCCGATCACGTTCAACGATCGTGAGCGGGGAACCTCCAAGATGAGTTCGCGGATCGTGGTCGAAGCACTCTTCCTCGTCACGTGGTGGGCGATTCGAGATCGGATCTTCCGCCGTCCACTTCCGCCGGACGCGAACTGACCCATGCGGGAGTGGCTCGTCGGCGGCGCGGTCATCGAGGGTCCGGCCGGACTCCTGCT
>CAZMJK010000256.1:0-2259 GCA_964566555.1 uncultured Bifidobacterium sp.
GGCTGCAGGATGGTGTGCAGCACGGAGAGCTTGGACTCTTCCTTCGTCTTGAACGACGCGGGATCGTCGAGCACCTCACCATCGCGGTTGCCGAGGATGTTGGTGGAGTACCAGCCCCGCAGACCGAGCATGCGAGCCTTGAGGCCGGGGGCGAGCAGCGTCTTCATCCAGGTCTGGCCCGTCTTGAAGTCCTTCCCGGCGATCGGAACGTTCTCGCGGGCGGCGAGTTCGCGCATGCACGGAAGGTCGACCGACAGATTCGGTGCGCCATTGGCGAACGGGACGTGCGACATCAGTGCGGCGTAGGCGTAGATCTGGCTCGGCGAGATGTTCTCGTCGTTGTTGCGCAGACCCTCCTCGAACGCCTCGATGGTCATGTGGACCGCGCTGGCTTCTTGATAGGCCTCCGTCGAACCGCACCACACCATCACGAGTCGGTCGCAGTCGTTCTCGATGCGGAAGTTCTCGATGTCGGCGATGAGGGCCTCGGCCTGAGCCATCTTGTCTGTGATGGTCTTGATCCGCGTTCCGTCGAGCCGCTTGACCCAGCGTTGATCGAACACGGCATCCATCGCGACGACACCTTCGAGCTCGGCCGAGATCGGTCCGAGATCACGATCTTCGAGCACACCCGCGGTCCGTGCCGCTTCGAGGGCATTGGGGCTGATCGGATCCCACCCACCGAAGACGAGATCACCGAGGTCGGCCAAGGGCACGAATTCTCGAATCAGCGGGTTGCGGTTCTCGTCCCGCTTGCCCAGGCGAATGTGGGCGAGTTGGCTGAGCGAGCCGACAGGGACGCTGTGGCCGTTGCGGGCGGAGATGACGCCGGCGATGAAGGTGGAGGCGACGGCGCCCATTCCGGGGGTGAGGACCCCGAGGCGGCCGGTGGCGGGAGAGATGTTCACGGGTTGGTTCATGCCCGAAATGGTAGGTGACTCTGAAAAGTTCAAAGTTTCACTACAGAAAGACTTAACAGTAAGGTGCCGAGATGGCGAGCCGAGACCGTGGATCCTTCGCCGAGGGGCCATTGCTCAATCTCACCGTTCAGCAATTGGCGTATCTGGCCGCCGTTGCCGATCACGAGACTTTCTCCGAAGCTGCTGCTTCGCTCGGGGTGACGACGTCGGCACTCTCGCAGGGACTAGCCGAACTCGAACGGCGACTCGGTCTTCCACTCTTCGAGCGGCACGGTCGTCGGCAACGGCTTCGAAGTCAGGCCACCGAAGTCGTTGCCTTCGCGCAACGAGTGGTTGCCGAGACGCGTGACCTCGGCCGGTGGGTGCGGTCGGCTCGGCAGGGTGAGGTCGGTCGGGTGCGAGTCGGCATGATCGATGCCGCGGCGGTACATCACCTCCATGATGCGGTGGCGAAATTCCGCATCGAGCATCACGACGTCGACCTTCGGCTCGTCGTCGCTCCATCCGGAGAATTGCTCGAGCAGGTTCGTCGGGGTGATCTGGATCTTGCGGTGGTGGTCGATCCCACCACGGTCGAGAACCTCGACGTCGCTCCCGTCGTTGTCGAACCGTTGGTCATCGTGGCGCCTCCAGAGACCGAGATCGCGGCACCCGAGACCTGGGGGCCGTGGGTGCTGTTCCCGCGTGGATCGCGCACGCGCGAGTTGATCGAGCGCGCGTTGGTCGCCCGCGGCGCAACAGTCGATGTCGTCGCCGAATCGCACCAACCCGATGTGTTGCGTGAGATGGCGCGGCTCGGAATGGGGTGGACCGTGCTCCCCCAAGCACAGTCCGGACGTCTCGACGGGGATCACGATGTCGTCGTTGCCGAACGCCACCTCGTCGTGGTCCGTCCCCAGGCACGAAGTGAGAATGTGGCGGCCGACCGGTTCTGCGCCGCCATCATCGACTGAGCGATGACATCAACTTCGGTTTCCGAGGTGCCGACACCTACGATCACGGGGTCCGGATCGCCCGGGCGACTGGAGGATCGCGATGTTTCTCGGTGAGGACATTCTGCCGTGGCTGGTGCTGGCCATCGGCGGCGCGCTCGCCGTCGGAACGATCCTCGCCCTGCTTCGACCTCCGAAGAAGCACGAGAGCGGTGACCTCGAACGGCCACCGCTGGCTCGGAGTGTCGTCATGATTGCGCTCGGCTCCGTTGCCGCGATCTGGGGCATCGCTTCACTTCTGTCATGAGCGACAATCGATGACGACCAACGAACTCTCCATCCTCACCCTGCAATGTGCCGATCAACCCGGCATCGTTGCCGCCGTGTCGGCGTTGATCGCCGACGTG
>CAZMJK010000257.1:0-248 GCA_964566555.1 uncultured Bifidobacterium sp.
CCAACTTGATGATGTTCTCGGGATCGAAGTAGATCGGGTTCGGGGCGAACGACGCAGCACCGGAATGCTCGATGCCCTGATCGACGGGAAGGATCGACAGATACCCGGTATCGCCGAGTCGACCATGACTGAACATCGCCTGAAGGTTCCGAAGCACCTGCGGGGAGCGATCGGACTGCAGATAGACGCGCTCGACGATGTCTCCACCAGGAACGGTCAACTGGTCGGCGGTGATGCCCTTACAGGTG
>CAZMJK010000257.1:258-2246 GCA_964566555.1 uncultured Bifidobacterium sp.
GGCTTCGTCGCCGAGAAGTCCTTTGATGTCGGTCATGCCTCTCCTCGATCGGCCACGGTGCCAACGCACTGCAGCGGCGTTCGGTGCACTCGCGCGCACCGGTCTGTCGGTTGCCGAAAGACTAGGCCAGCCGGGGTGGTCTCCCGATCCGTCAATCGAGTGAAATCTCCTCGAGCCGGGACACCAGTGCCGATCGGATTCGAACGGCGGCACGAGCACCGACCACGGTGTCGGCATGGACTTCGGTGCGACTCGCGGTCGTGCCCGCGGAACGGAAGAATCGACGTCGCACGCAACCGACGACGACCACATCGGACCCCTCGGCCAGTCGCACCGAGGAGGTCGGCGGGTTGTGCCAGACGACGGGGACGGTGTCGCCCCCTCGCTCGCTCCGGCGAACCGAGAGGTCGAACGACAAGACCTCGTCGCCCGATGGCAACGATCGGTACTCGGGCTCGGAGCGGATGACGCCGCGAGCGATGGCGATATTGACTCCGGATGGCACGGCGCAGGTCGCGCTGTTGCCGGCGGGAGCGACGGTGGTGGATGTGGACATGGGACCCCCTGTCGGTGATCGGTCGAGCGGCGCTCGGAACCGAAGGAATGGACGTCGGGGAAGGAAGCGGACCTTAGGAGGTGGGTGTGACGGTCACCGAAGGGCGCGGAGTCGGCGTCGCACGTCGGCGAAGTCCGGGTCGGCTCCGTCGATCCGGCCGAAGAGGGTGCGCGCCTTCGGGAGGTCGCCCACACGCTCGTAGAGGTCGGCCAGCGCATAGGCGCGACGGAGGTGATGGGTCATCGGACGCTTCGGGAACGAGAAGCCCTGTTCGAGAAGCGTGATGGCGTTCGTGAGTTCTCCGCGATCGGCGAGCGCTCCCGCCATCACGATGCGTCCCTCGGTCACCAATTCCGCGCTCGGTGACGCAGCGCGCAGTTCATCCCACAACTCACCGACCTGCGCCCACTGCCGCATGGCCCGATAACAGTCGGCCAACACCGGATGTTGATCGGTGGAATTGGTCAACAACCGGAAGGCTTCGAGCTCGCGGGCCGCCGGTTTCCACTTCTCCTGCCGGTACAGGGTCAAACCGTAGAGTTCGTGCACGGCCGCCACGGTCGGTGCTTCGTCCACGAGTTTCTTGAGGATCCTGGCGGCATCGGCGAACCGGTCGGCCTCGAAGTGCTCGGCGGCCTCGGCCAACCGACGTTCGACGCGCTCGGTCCGCGACGAGCCCACCGCTCGACTGAGTTGTTCACGAACCTCGGCGGCGAGATCGATGGGCAACGGGTCGCGCCGACGGGAGGCCCCGCGGGCGACGGCCTTGGACGCCTCCCGACCCACCTCCTCGATCCGCTCACGTTCGCCCGAGGTCCGAGCATCATTGGCGGCGCGGCGCTTCGCATCCGTGGCCTCGTCGGGAATCGAACTGGGTGCAGCGCGTCGGGCCGCGTTCGGGCGACGCTGCGGCGAGGCGGCCTCGACCGCATCGCGCCAGGCCCGAGACGCTCCCACCACGCGGCGGCCCGTTGCCGCGCCAACGCCGCGCCGAGCCACGCCACCCCAGTTCCGTGGGGTCTCGAGCGCCGGACCCTCGGCCCAACCATCGTCGGTGGTCGAGCGTCGAGTGGCTCGGTCGTCGGCTCCCCGACGGGCGCGCGGACTGGGCGCCGAACGCCCCCGCTCGCCACTGGGTGTCGATCGTCCCGAGCGGGGCGAACCGTCCCGGTCAGTGGATCGGGATCGACCACCGTCCCGATCTGTGGATCGGGACCGACTGTTGGCGCCGCCTCGACCCGATGCGGCAGAACGGCCACCTTTGCCGGCACGCGGTGCGCTCGAGGTGGCGGCCGTACACTCCTGGGAGCGTGATCCGCATGCGGCAGGGACCTGGGCTATTTTCAGGCCCGGTCAAGTTGCACTGACGGGTCATCTTGCCGAGGCGCACGCCAAGCTGCACGCGCGCGAGAAGGTGCTGCAGTCGGACGTG
>CAZMJK010000258.1:0-2176 GCA_964566555.1 uncultured Bifidobacterium sp.
TTCAGTGACCCATTCCGACGCCCTGCGCCTTCTGCAGGACCTTTCCTTCGGTCTGCAGCGCAGGGGCGACCATGACCTCGGCCTTCTGGAATTCCTTCACGGTCTGGTACCCACACGTGGCCATCGACGTACGCAACGCGCCGAACAGATTCATGCGACCGTCGTTCTCATTGGCGGGCCCGACGAGAATCTCCTTGAGCGTTCCGCGAGTTGTGGTCTTCACGCGTGCGCCGCGAGGAAGAGTCGGATGGAACGTGGCCATGCCCCAATGGAATCCGCGACCGGGCGCCTCGGACGCCGCCGCGAGTGGCGAACCGATCATCACGGCGTCTGCGCCGCACACGATCGCCTTGGCGATGTCGCCACCGGTTCCCATGCCGCCGTCAGCGATGACCTGGCAGTACACGCCGGTTTCGTCGAGATGACGCATCCGAGCAGCGCGCGCATCAGCGATGGCCGTCGCCTGCGGAACACCGAGACCGAGCACCGCCCGAGTCGTGCAGGCGTGGCCGGGACCGACGCCGACGAGAACACCGGCGGCACCGGTACGCATCAGGTGAAGCGCCGCCTGATACGACGCGCACCCACCGACGATGACCGGAATGTCGATCTCTCGAACGAATTGCTTGAGATTCAACGGCTCGACCGTCTTGGAGACATGCTCGGCGGAGACCACCGTGCCCTGGATGACGAGGAGATCGAGTTCGGCGTCGAGGATGGCCTTGGCCAGCGACTCGGTGCGTTGCGGCGTCACCGAGGCACAGGAGGTCACGCCGGCGGCGTTGATCTCACGGATGCGCTGGGTGACAAGCTCGGGCTTGATCGGCTCCATGTAGATCTGCTGCATCCGAGCCGTGGCCTTGTCGACATCGAGCCTGCTGATCTCCTCGAACAGGCTGTCGGGGTCTTCGTATCTGGTCCACAACCCCTCGAGATTGAGGACGCCGACGCCGCCGAGACGACCGATCTCGATGGCCGTCGCTGGACTGACGACACCATCCATCGCCGAGGCCATGAGGGGAAGTTCGAACTTGAAGGCGTCGATCTCCCAAGAGATGTCGACATCCTCTGGATCGCGAGTGCGGCGACTCGGCACGATGGCGATGTCATCGAAGCCGTAGGCCCGACGACCAGATTTGCCCATTCCGATCTCGACTTCAGCCATTGCTGTTCCTCCCTAGAAAAAAGGGATTCTAGTCATCGGGCAGCGAGGCCGACGGAGCGTCCCAGTGTGAAATCTCAGCCTCGGGATCATGCGTGCCGGTGAGGATCGACAACAGATTCCGCAGCATCGCCGCCGTCGCACCCCACACCGTGTCGCCCTCGATCTCGAAGAAGTACACCGGGCGGGTCTGCGCGCCGAAGGTCCACAGTTCCTCGTGGAAGACATCGTCGGCGAGGAGTTCCTCGAGGCCGACATGGAGCACCACGGCAACCTCCTCGGGGGCGGCGGCGAGACGAGGAATGGCCACATGCGGCTCGGCGATCTCGGCGACATACGGGACGATCCACGATCGGCTCGTCACCGTGCGCAGATGATCGAGTTCACCGAGATGCATCACCGCTGACCGATCGAGCGCGATCTCCTCCTCGGCTTCGCGCAGGGCGGTGACCCAGAGGTCCTCGCCCGGTTCCTGCCGACCACCGGGGAAACTGACCTCACCACTGTGATTGCGGAGATGTTTCGCCCGCCGAGTGAGCACCACCTTCGGATCTTGGTCGCCGTAGAGCCCGGCCAGCACCGCCGAACGCAACGCGTCGGGAGCCGCCGGTTGGGCCCGCGGTTGCGGCGCCTCGGCCATCGCTGCACGGATCTGAGCCATCGTCGGTCGCCGGCGATCGGGCGGAAGGTGCGCCCCCGGCGCCGGACCACCCAGCGCCGTGTCGGGCGGCCGAGGGATCTGTTGTTGGCCGCCGCGGTTCAGGAGTGCCCTGCTTGCTTCTCTTCGACGAGTGCTCGAAGGAGTTCGGGCATGCCGGCGGTCTTGAGATTCGCCATCACTCGACCGGGCGTGGTCTCGCCGGTCTCCCACTCCATCCATGCGGCGAGGAGCTTCTCGGGATCGGGCGGCGGCATCGAGGTCGTGTCCATGGCGTGAAGGGTACCGAGCCGAGTTGCCGTTCAACGCAAACGGCCGGCCCCGAAGGGCCGGCCGTTACGAACAACCCAATGGGT
>CAZMJK010000259.1:0-2176 GCA_964566555.1 uncultured Bifidobacterium sp.
AGAAGTCGATGCCGCATTATCCGCCGTCGGCCAAGCGCATGTTGCAGGACAACGGCTCGTGGTTGAACTGTCTGCTCAAGCCGAACGTGGAGCTCATCCGCACGGGGATCGAACGTATCGAGTCCGATGGTGTGGTCACGCAAGACGGCGTGCATCACCCTGCCGATGTGATCATCTACGCGACTGGTTTTCGGCACAACGACTATCTCTTTCCGATGACGATCATCGGACGTGGTGGCGTTTCCTTACGTGAACAGTTCGGGGACGAGCCGACGGCGTATCTCGGGATCTCGATTCCGAATTTCCCGAATCTCTACTGCCTCTATGGACCAGGGACCAACCTTGCTCACGGAGCGAGTCTGATCTTTCAATCGGAATGCCAGGTGCGCTACGTGATGAGCGCAATCCATGAACTGCTCGCAACGGGACGTCGGGCGATGGAGCCCAAACGTGAGGTCCACGACCGGTACGTCGCAACGTACGAATCATAGATCAACCACATGGTGTGGGCGCACGAGACCGTGAAGTACTCGTTTATTGAGACGGAGGCCGCAGAGATCTACACCCTTTCTCCCTGGCCGATTCCCGACTATTGGGAGTGGACCAGGCAGGTCAACGCGGACGACTATGTCTTCTCCTGACGCGGGTTCGCGGTCGATCGAGTCGAACGACGTCAAGTTCCTCCGGGGACCGCGTCTTCGACGCCGGGAGTTGCGCACCATCTTTCGAGTGGCTGGTGAATTGCTTCGAGGGTTTCGTCGATTGCACTTCGTTGGTCCATGCGTGACGATCTTCGGATCGGCTCGTCTCCCAGAGACCGATCCCGCCTACATCGCCGCCCGGGAGGTCGCGGCCCGGCTTGGCGAACTCGGATTCACGATCATGACGGGCGGAGGCCCAGGGGTCATGGAAGCGGGCAACAGGGGCGCCCGTGATGTGGGGGCGATGAGTGTGGGGTGCACCATCGAACTCCCGCAGGAGCAGGCCTCGAATCCGTACCTCGATGTCGAGGTGCAGTTCGAGCACTTCTTCATCCGGAAAGTCATGCTCGTGAAGTACTCCTACGCCTTCGTGGTGATGCAGGGAGGCTTCGGAACGGGCGACGAGATGTTCGAGGCCCTGACCCTCATCCAGACGGGCAAGATCCAGCAATTCCCCGTAGTCCTGATGGGAGTCGACTACTGGACCGATCTCGTCGAACAGGTCGAGCAGATGGTCGAGTCGGGGATGATCGCTCGGAGTGACCTGGACCTGCTCATGGTCACCGACGACCCCGAACTCGCAGCCCGACACATCCGGGACCAATCGGTCGATCGGTTCAAACTGGCCGGCCGACTCAAGCCTCTGCGGATCCTCGGCGAGACCGGGCGAACGCCATCGCGCTGATCCGGCACATCGGCTCTCGGCCCGTAAGTTCCCGGAAACGCCGTGTCATCCCACGCTCGGTGGGGCAGACTGCGTGTACGTCCTCGCACCCGAGGCGTTCCTTGGACGGGTAGTCATGAACATCCTGGTCATCGGAGCAGGTGGTGTCGGCGCCTCGATGGCGTCCATCGCCGAAGATCGTCCCTTCTTCTCGACATTCACACTTGCCGATATCTCGGTCGAGTCGGCGCAGCGCGCCATCGACGAACTGGATGACCCCGGGAGATTCCGGGCGGTGTCGATCGACGCTCGCAACGAAGCCGACATCGTTGCGTTGATCGCCGAGACGAACGCTGACATCGTCGTCAACGCGTGCGATCCTCGCCTCAACGAGTCGATCTTCAGCGCATGCTTCACCGCCGGTACGAACTACCTCGATATGGCGATGAATCTCAGCGAGCCGCATCCGACGGATCCGTACAACTCCGTTGGGGTGCCGCTGGGTGCGGCGCAACTCGCCGCCGACGATGCATGGCGCGAAAAGGGTCTGCTGGCCCTCGTCGGAATGGGGGTCGAGCCCGGATTGTCCGACATCTTCGCGAGATATGCAGCCGATCAGCTGTTCGACACCATCGATGAGATCGGTATTCGTGATGGTTCGAACTTGTCGATCGATGGCTATGACTTCGCGCCGACGTTCTCCATCTGGACGACCATCGAAGAGTGTTTGAACCCGCCGCTCATCTGGGAGAAGGACAGGGGATTCTTCATTTTTTAGTGATACGGCGACCACCGAGACCTACACTTCCCT
>CAZMJK010000260.1:0-2168 GCA_964566555.1 uncultured Bifidobacterium sp.
GAGCGCCCGACCGTGGCGTACCCGATCACGCAGATCGCTCGAGGACACATCAAGTCGCGGCATAGTCACCCGTTCGACGTTCCACCCGGAGGGAAGCTCGCTCGGTGTCTCCCCGGACCGATCGACGATCACGAGGGTGGCGAGATCGGGCAAGTCCTCATGTCGGTGCCACGTCACCAGCCCCGCCGCAGCATCGGCGCCCACGATCAGGAACAGTTCGTGCTGTGGCTCGCTCCTGCGGAGTTGCTCGAGTGTGTCGATCGTGTAGGTGGGTCCACCTCGGTGGATCTCGAGGTCACTGACGGCCAACCCGTCGATCCCCTCGATCGCTGCGGACGTCATCGCCACACGATCCCCCGCCGGGGTGATGCGCCGTTCGTCCACCTTCTGCCATGGTTCGTTGGCCACCATGAGGAGAACCCGTTCGAGTCGAAGAGCCTCTCGGACCTCCACGGCGGCGGCGATGTGGCCGATATGAGGAGGGTCGAAGGTGCCGCCAAGCACACCAAGACCGCGACGAACCGACGACATCTGTTCGAGTGTACGGTCCCACTTGCGGTGCGCTTCCGTCGGTCGAGACGGGGCGTGACCGAAGTCACCCAAGCGCGAGGGAACACCGCAGCCCACCGATGCGGTTACATCACTGTCATTTCCCCCCGAACTCGCTTCGGGATTTGGGTCCGGAACGAGCAACGTCGTCGCCCCCGCGGCGGCGACTAGGAGCGTCGCCATGAGCGATTCCGTAGGTCAGTACCTCAACGAAATTGGTCTTGTGCCCCTCCTCACCGCGATCGAGGAACGTGAGCTCTCGCAGGTGATCGAGAAGGGTGTCGAGGCTGCCGCTCGATTGGAGAATGGCGAGCGCTCGCCGTCCTTGCGCGGCGATGTCCGTGCTGCCGCGGCCGCGAAGGATCGATTCATCCGCGCCAACCTCCGACTGGTGGTCAGCGTCGCTCGCCGGTATCCCCTCCCTCCCGGCATGGAACTGCTCGATCTCATCCAAGAGGGCAACATCGGCCTCGAACACGCCGTCGACAAGTTCGACTGGCGGAAGGGCTTCAAGTTCTCCACCTACGCGACGTTCTGGATCCGTCAGGCGATCGGTCGCGCCCTCGACCAGAAGGCCAGTCTCGTGCGCCTGCCCGGGGATCGATCGGCCGGGCTGCGTGCCGCACTTCGCCAGGTCTCGGGTGACGGCGACCAGCTCGACTCCGAGAACGCGTGGCTCCATCGTCTCACCACACCAACCTCGTTGGATCGCACCATCGGTGAGGACGACTCGAACGAGCTCGTCGACATCCTGCCCGATTCGCTCCCCGGACCCGAGGAGATCGTCCTCGAGCAGATCGATCACGAGATGATCGCCACCTTGCTCGGCGTCCTCGACCCCCGCGCACGATCGGCCGTCGAGCAGCGTTTCGGACTCCACGATGGCCGCCGTCGTTCCTACCGCGAGGTGGGCGACGAACTGGGAATCACCGCTGAAGCGGCCCGCCGGCTGGTGAAACGGGCCATGGCCGTGGTCCGGGAGAACGCTCTCGACACCATCGAAGTCGGCTAATCGGGCGACGCCGGCAAATGGCTTTGCGCTGAGAAGCGGGCGTCCGTCAACCTTGTACCCGTGACGATCGACTGGTCCCCTTCATCTTGGCGTTCCCGCAGCGTCGTGCAGCAGCCGGAGTGGGCTGATCCCGGCGCGCTTGATGACGTGGTCAAGCGGCTCGGCACCATGCCCCCACTCGTCTTCGCAGGTGAGGCCCGTCAGTTGACCGCCGATCTGGCGAAGGTGGCCAACGGTGAGGCCTTCCTGTTGCAAGCGGGAGATTGCGCCGAATCCTTCGATGCCTTCAGTGCCGATTCGATCCGCGACAAGCTCAAGGTCATCCTCCAGATGGCGGTCGTGTTGATGTACTCCTCCGGCGTTCCCGTCGTGAAGGTGGGTCGCATCGCCGGTCAGTTCGCCAAGCCGCGCTCTTCGGGGACCGAAACCGTCGACGGCGTCGAACTCCCTTCCTTCCGCGGCCACATGGTCAACGACATCGACTTCACCGCCGAAGCCCGAGTGGCCGACCCGGAGCGCCTCATCACCGCCTACCAGCAGTCGGCGGCGACGTTGAATCTCGTTCGAGCCTTCACCAAGGGTGGGTTCGGCGACCTCTCCCGCGTGC
>CAZMJK010000261.1:0-2165 GCA_964566555.1 uncultured Bifidobacterium sp.
TCGGCTCCGGCGCTGCGCAGAGCATTGAAGTTCTTGCGACCCGACTCGGATTCGGCGATCCACTCCTCGGCGAACTTGCCCGAGGTGATCTCGTCGAGGATCTTCTTCATCTCGGCCTTCGTCGCCGGGGTGATCACTCGAGGACCACGAGTCACATCGCCGTACTCGGCGGTGTCGGAGATCGAGTAGCGCATCCCGCTGATCCACTCTTCGTACATGAGCTTCACCTCGTGGAGGCACTCGAAGTACGCCATCTCAGGCTGGTACCCAGCCTCGGTGAGCGTCTCGAATCCCGCTTGAACGAGCGCGGCAACGCCGCCGCACAGCACCGCTTGCTCACCGAACAAGTCCGTCTCGGTCTCCTCGGTGAAGGTGGTTTCGATGACACCGGCGCGAGTGCCGCCGATGGCATCGGCGTAGGCAAGGGCCACATTGCGGGCGTTGCCGGTTGCATCCTGCTCCACCGCGATGAGGCATGGAACCCCTCCACCTTCGGTGTAGGTGCGACGCACGAGATGACCAGGGCCCTTCGGAGCCGCCATACCGACCGCGCCTCCGGCCGGAGGCACGATGCGATTGAAGCGGATGTTGAATCCGTGTGCGAAGAACAGCGCGTCACCTTCGGAGAGATTCGGTGCGATCTCGGTGTCGTAGACGGCCTTCTGTTCGGTGTCGGGGAGGAGGATCATGATGGCGTCAGCCCACTTGGTGGCGTCGGCGATCGACATGACGGTCAGTCCCTCGGATTCCGCCTTCGCTTTCGATGACGAGCCGTCGCGCAGACCGACGACGACATCGACACCGGAGTCCTTGAGGTTGAGGGCGTGGGCGTGGCCCTGTGAGCCGTACCCGATGACGGCGACCTTGCGGTCAGAGATGAAAGAACGGTCGGCGTCGGCTTCGTAATAGACGGTGGCCACGGGAACTCCTGGTCTGGGATCGGATCGCCCCTCGGGGCGGAGTGGAGAGCGTACGACGAATGATGCTCAGACGAAAAAGCGCCCGAGCCGAAGCGGAAGCCGGGATCAGTCGATCCGGGGCAGGGCGATGCGGCCGGTGCGCTGATAGGCCACCACCGCCGCACCCATACGGGCGGTGAAGGCATCGAGCGCTTCGGGCGTCCCACCGAGCGAGACGGTGATGCGGTCCCCCGCTTCGTCGAGGACGACGCCGCTGTACTCCTCGGTCAGTGACAGGAGTTCGGCCTTCGAGTTCGGGGTCACGGTCACCGTGACGATCATGAGTTCGCGTTCCACTGCGTCGGAGGGTGCCAGCTCGTCGATCTGCAACACGTTGATGAGCTTGTCGAGTTGTTTGGTGATCTGTTCGAGTGGAGCGGACTCGACGTCGACCACGATGGTGATCCGGCTTCGCGTCGGATCATCGGTGGGTGCAACCGCCAGCGAGAAGATGTTGAATCCGCGTCGAGCGAAGAGGCCCGACACGCGTGCGAGCACACCGGGCTTGTTCTCCACGAGCACCGACAGGATGTGATGACGGGTTGTGGGGCTCATCGCTCACCCTCCGGTCCGACCACGATGTCAGAATTGGACTTGCCCGCGGGCACCATCGGGAAGACCTTCTCACTCGCATCGGTACGGAAGTCGATGACCACCGGGCGATCGTCGATCTCGTTGGCACGCTGAATAGCCGGAAGCACGTCCTCAGGTGCCTCCACGCGCATGCCGACACAACCCATCGCTTCCGCCCACATCTTGTAATCGGGAAGATCCGGCGAGAGGTAGACCTCGCTGTATCGCTCCTCGTAGAACATCTCCTGCCACTGACGCACCATTCCGAGATAGGCGTTGTTGAGAATGGCGATCTTCACCGGAATTCGTTCCGCCGCAGCGGTCACGAGTTCCTGCGCCGTCATCTGGAAACATCCATCTCCGTCGACAGCCCACACCATGCGATCGGGGCGACCGACTTTGGCGCCAATAGCGGCGGGCACCGAAAACCCCATGGTTCCAAGTCCACCGGAGTTGATCCATGTGTACGGGTGATTGAACTTCCAATACTGAGCAGTCCACATCTGGTGTTGACCAACGCCAGACGCGACGATGCAATCGTCAGGAGTGTTGTCGCGCAACTGTTCGAGCACGTACTGCGGCTTGAGCAGATCGCCGGGCTCGGATTGCACGTACGAAAGCGGATACTTCTCC
>CAZMJK010000262.1:0-2153 GCA_964566555.1 uncultured Bifidobacterium sp.
CTCCGCCCGCGAGTCTTCCTGCGCACGAGTGAATTCCTCTGGCAAGAGGGACACACTGCGCATGTGAGCGAAGAAGATGGGCGCGGCTATGCCGAGCGGATTCTTCACGATGTCTACGCCTCGTTCATGCGCGACGTTCTCGCCATGCCGGTGGTCGTCGGTCGCAAGACCGCGAAAGAGCGATTCGCCGGAGCGACGAACACGATGACGTGCGAAGCGATGATGGGTGACGGCAAAGCGTTGCAGATGGGCACGAGTCACGAACTCGGACAGAACTTCGCGAAGGCGTTCGACATCCAGTACCTCGACCACGAAGGTGTTCAGCAGCATGCGTGGACGACGTCGTGGGGAGTCTCGACTCGAATGGTCGGCGGACTCATCATGTGTCACGGCGACGACAACGGTCTTCGAATTCCGCCGATGCTCGCCCCCGTGCAGGTCGTCGTGCTCGCAGTTCGTGACGATGACGCAGTGATCGATCGTTGTCGGGCGCTTGCCGACGAGCTCGCTGACGCTGGTGTGCGGGTGGAACTCGACGTCCGAGTCGAAACCTCGATGGGTCGCCGTGCCACCGATTGGGAACTCAAGGGTGTTCCGGTTCGACTCGAACTCGGCCCCCGGGATCTCGCCGACGGCGTCGTGACGCTGGCGAATCGCATCACCGGCGCCAAGGACGCGGTGGCACTCGCGGGTATCACGACGACGGTGGCTGCCACGCTCGCTGCCGGACAGTCGCAGCTGTTGGCCGAAGCCACCGAGCGTCGCGAGGCCCGCACGGTCGATGTCGAGACGATCGACGCCGCCGCCGACGCGGCGGCCACGGGTTGGGCCCGGATCCCGTGGTCGATGCTCGGGGTTGAGGGAGAAGCGGAACTGGCGAAGTCGAGCGTCACCGTTCGCTGCCTCGTGATGCCCGACGGGTCCTTGCCTCGATCGGACTCGGCCGAGGGTGCGCTCGCGATCGTTGCTCGCTCCTACTGAGCGCCATCGACGACGGGCAGAAATCCCTTCACTGGCAGGGTTTTTCACGACGGAGAGAGGTTCCCCGGGCGGTGCCGGGTGGTCGTTTTCGCCGGGGAGGGTCTACACTTTCCCCATCGCAATCGTTCGGCAGTTCTGACGAAGGCGTGGGCTCCTGCCCACGCCTTTTGTTTCGGCCGGAGTCCGGTGGCGAGTGCCCGTTCGCAGTGATCTTTGAAACCCCTTGGAAGGAGGCCCACCATGAGCGTGTCCGCACGTGTCCGAGCAGTAATCGAACCATTGGTGGCCGCCGAGGGTCTCGAACTGTTCGACCTCGAACAGGCAGGTCCCATCCTGCGGGTGACGGTCGACCGGGACGGCGGTGTCACCATCGACGACATCACTGCAACCACTCGTGCGATCTCGCGTGCACTCGACGAACACGACCCGATCTCGGGCGGGTACACCCTCGAGGTGTCGAGCCCCGGACTCGAGCGAGTGCTGCGTACCCCAGCGCACTACGCATGGGCGGTCGGACGCACCGTCTCGGTGAAGACGTTTCCGAACCATCCGATCGGTCGACGCTTCGCAGGCACGGTGACGGGCTCGACCGATACCACGGTCACGATCGCCCTCGACGAACCGCTGGGGGAGAGCATCACGCTCAATCTCGGTGAGATCGAGAAGGCGCGCACCACATTCGTCTGGGGTCCGACACCGAAACCCGGTGGTCCGAAGCCGGGCTCCAAGGCGGCCAAGCCGACGAAGAACACAAAGGTCAAGAAGGACGCCGAGAACGCGTCCCTGAAGGAAGAGAAGGTCCAGTCGTGATGAACTCCCCTGATCTCATCGAGGCCCTCCAGGCTCTCGCCGTCGACAAGGGAATCTCGATCGACACGTTGTTCGGTGCTCTCGCCGACGCGTTCGAGTCCGCCTACAAGCGTCTCCCGAACTCACAGGAATATGCGTGGGTCATCATCGACCCCGACACCGGCGAGATCCGCGTGATGGCGCAGGCCCTCGACGACGACGGAATCCCCGAGGGTGAGGAATTCGATGTCACCCCGCCGCCGGAGGTGTGGGGTCGTGTCGCGGCGCAGACGATGAAGCAGGTCATGAACCAGCGCATCCGTGAGGCCGAGCGCGAGATGAAGTACGAGGAGTACGCAGGTCGCGAGGGCGACATCGTCACC
>CAZMJK010000263.1:0-263 GCA_964566555.1 uncultured Bifidobacterium sp.
TGATCTCATGACAGCAACGCACGAACTTCCCACGAACGTTGGTCAAACCGCTGAAGGCGGCCAGGAACTCACCTCCGCCGATGTCGTCGCCGCCACCGAACGTCTCCGCGAACTCGGTGCAGTGCTGCGTCTCTCGGAATCCGAGGCGCTCCTCGCGGAGCGTGAGCAGGTTCCCGACGACGAGACCATGATCATCAACATGGGGCCGCAGCATCCGTCGACCCATGGCGTGTTGCGTCTCATGCTCGAACTCCAGGGCGAGA
>CAZMJK010000263.1:273-2145 GCA_964566555.1 uncultured Bifidobacterium sp.
TTCACCGAGCTCGCGTTCTCGCTCACGGTTGAGAAATTGCTCGACATCGAGGTGCCCGAACGTGCGGTGTGGATCCGCATGCTCATGACCGAGATGAATCGCATCTCCTCGCATCTTCTGTTCATGGCCACGAACGGCATGGATCTCGGTGCCGTGTCGATGATGCTCTACGGATGGCGTGAGCGAGAAGAGGCCCTCCGGTTCCTGCAGGAGGTCACCGGCCTCCGAATGAATCACAACTACATCCGGCCCGGCGGAGTCGCCGCCGACCTTCCGGACGGCTGGCGCGATGGCGTGCTTCGGCTCCTCGACATGCTTCCGGGTCGTCTCGCCGAATACGACACCCTGCTCAATCAGCAGCCGATCTGGCGCGAGCGGCTCCAAGGTGTGGGCGCAATCACGGCGGAGGAATGTCTTGCCCTCGGCGTGACGGGACCGATCCTTCGATCCACCGGGTACGACTGGGATCTTCGTCGAGACATGCCCTACCTCGCGTTCGATCAGGTCGACTTCGATGTGGTCGTCGGTTCCTACGGCGACTGCTTCGATCGCTACGCGATCCGACTCGCCGAGATCCACGAATCGATGAAGATCGTTCGACAGTGTCTCGAGAAGATGCCCAAGGGTGACTACCGCATTCAGGACAAGAAGGTCACGCCTCCGCCTCGAGCGCGCATCGACGAGTCGATGGAGGCGTTGATCCATCACTTCAAGATCTTCACCGAAGGGTTCAAGGTTCCTGAGGGCGAGGCCTACGTCTCTGTCGAATCGCCTCGCGGTGAACTCGGCTGTTACATCGTGAGCGACGGTTCGTCGACCCCGTATCGGATGCACGTCCGTGCACCAAGTTTCGTCAACCTGCAGAGCCTTCCGCACCTCATGCACGGAAGCCTTGTCGCCGATGCCGTCGCCATCATCTCGAGTGTCGATCCGATCCTTGGGGAGGTCGATCGCTGATGGCTCGTCTCAGTTCCGAGAACGTTGAACTCGCGCGCGAGATCATCGGCCGCTATCCACGGCCGAAGTCGGCATTGATCCCGCTGTTGCATCTTGCCCAAGAGCAGGACGGTCATCTCACCGATGACGCGATGGCGCATATCGGTGAACTTGTCGGAGTCTCGTCCGCCGAGGTTCTCGGCACGGCGTCGTTCTACGAGATGTTCAAGATGGAGCCCGTTGGGCGTTACATGGTGAACATCTGCACGAACATCTCGTGTCAGCTGCGCGGTGGCGAGGAACTTCTCGCCCACGCCGAGAAGACGCTCGGCATCCGCCCCGGACAAACAACCGCCGATGGGCTGTTCACGCTCGAGGACGTCGAGTGCATCGCAGCGTGCACCGAGGCGCCGTGCCTGCAGGTGAATTATCGCTACGAGCATCGCATTTCGAATGAAGGTTTCGATCAACTCGTCGACGATCTGCGGGCCGGACGGCGCGCCGACATCCCGGCTCACGGCGTGTTGGCCCAGGTTCGCCAACACATTCCCGAGGACCGTCGCGCTGGAGCGGTCACTCCCGAGCAGACCTCGGCACCGGTTTGGGTCACGACAGGGGAGGGCGGCGAATGATCACGGATGCTCCCCGCATCATCACGTCGCGGTTCGACCGCGCCGACAGTTACACGCTCGCCGGCTACGAGGCGACGGGTGGTTACCAAGCGCTGCGGAAAGCGCTGTCAATGGGGCCGGCGGCCGTCGCCGATGAGGTGAAGGCCGCATCGCTCCTCGGACGCGGGGGAGCGGGTTTCCCGGCCGGGGTGAAGTGGGGCCTCGCACCCGAGAACGTCTGGCCGCGGTATCTCGTCGTGAACGGCGATGAATCCGAACCGGGGACCTACAAGGACCGTCTCCTCATGGAGCGTGACCCCCATCA
>CAZMJK010000264.1:0-2134 GCA_964566555.1 uncultured Bifidobacterium sp.
GGCGGTCATGAAGAGCGAATGCCCGAGGGCATTCAGGCGGGTCTTAGTAGACGCCGCACATGCCGTCGATGGAGATCTCCTCGACGAGCAGTTCTTCTTCGATGGCCTCGTCGGTCTCGACGGCCTCGGTTTCGGTGATCTCGAGCGTCTGCTCCATGGTTCCCTCCGAGTGAAATGACGTAAAACCAGCCTACCCGGGCCCGGGAGTTGGAGACGAGGCCCGGAGCGGGGCGGGAGCGCTCAGCTGTACCGAGCGGCGCGGGTGCCGGGGGGATTCATCACTCCAGGCATCGCGTCGGGGTTCTCGACGCAGACCTCGCCCTCCTGGCCGTCGGGATCGCGCCAGAACAGGCTGAGGAACGGTCCGAAATCGGTGACGAAGTCGTCGGCCGCCCCGCGGGCCATGAGCCGCTCGCGGATCGTCTCGAACGCCTCGAGCGATGCCGCCTGAATGGCGAAGTGATCGATACGACCGCGTCCGAACATCGGTGACTGCCGTTCGTGTTCGGTGTTTCCCTCGATCTCGAACACATTGACCTCGGACCATTCGCCGAGTCGCAAGACGGCGAGCCGGGGTCCCTTCCCTTCGGGGAACTCCGAGCCATCGCGTACGAGTTCGGCGTCGAACACGTCGGTGTAGAACGCGATCAATCGGTCGAGGTCGGCGGTGATGAAAGCGACGTGGTTGATGCCTTTGGTCAACATGGGTTCAGTCAACCAGCATCGCGAGCGGCTTCCACCCGCCGTTGCGCCAGTGCGACGTACTCCGGATCGAGTTCCATGCCTACGAAGTGGCGATTGGTGCGAAGAGCGGCGATCGCCGTCTGACCTGCTCCCATGAACGGATCGAGCACGGTGTCACCGACATAGGTGAACAGTTCGATGCAGCGTCGAGGCAATTCGGCGGGGAACGGGGCGGGGTGACCCACTCGTTTGGCCGATTCGGGCGCGATCTTCCAGGTATCGAGCGTCCAGGCCATGAAGTCGTCGGGATCTATCGAGTTCTCGAACGGCAGCCCATTCTTCTCCCGCACCGAACGCTTCTGCGCGCGATCGAATCGACCCTTCGACGCGATCACGATTCGTTCCGTCAGGTCTCGCAGCACCGGGTTCGCCGCCGACGCATACGACCCCCAGGCACAGTTGCCACTTGCACCCTCGGCCTTGATCCACACGATCTCGCCGCGAAGCAGGAACCCCAGATCGTTCTGCAGAATCGTCGTGACATCACTGGCGAGCGAGCGAAACGGCTTTCGACCGAGATTCGCGATGTTCACCGCGATGCGCCCTCCGGGCTCGAGCACGCGCCAGCATTCGGCGAAGACATCGCGGAGCATCACGAGGTAGTCGAGATACGACGCCGGTACCGCGCCCTGACCGAGTTCGGTCTCGTAGGCCTTTCCCGCGAAGTAGGGCGGTGAGGTCACGACGAGAGCGATCGAGTTGTCGGGAATGGTGGAGAGGTCGCGCGAATCACCGCAGAAGAGGGTGTCCTTCACCGGACAGGGAACGACGGTGTCGTCATCGAGCAACGTCGGGGCGGGAAAGCGGTCGTAGAACGACGACGAGTCGTGGTTCTCTCGCTTCGACACTCCGAACTCGGAGGTCGCAGTGCCTTCTCGGGCGCGTCGCTCGGCCATTGAGGCCAAACCCTAATGAAACTGGCGCGCGACCGCCCCTTCCATGGGGCCGCCGCCGATCTCGCTCGCGATCGCACCGATCGGGTGCGCGACGGCGTTGTGGTTGACTGACGTTCACTACGACGTCTGGGGAGAGCAATGGGTTACGAGGGCAACGTCGGGGCGATCGATCTGATGATCGGGTTTCCGTTCCGCGACAAGAAGGCCGTGTACGAGTACCTGCAGGGCGGCATCAAGGACAAGGGTTCCGATGATCTCGCGATGCCGGCGGGATACATGTTCAAGGACGTGCCCGATGAAGCGGGAGACGACGTCGACCCCATCGAATTCACGTTCACCGAGATGGACAAGTACGGCGTCTCAGCCGGTCTGTTCGGATTGTCCGAGACGAGTCGTGAAGCGAAGAAGCGTCACCCCGGCCGCGTCTTCTTCAGCATCGAGATCGACCCCAACGACATCACCGGCGCGGTGCGCAAGATTCGTGAAGCGAACGA
>CAZMJK010000265.1:0-1668 GCA_964566555.1 uncultured Bifidobacterium sp.
AGGGCAATTCGTTCGGTTGCCACGAGAACTATCTCCTCGACCGCGAGCTTCCCTTCGGTCGAATCGTGCACGAGGTGACCCCACACTTCGTCACCCGTCAGATCTTCTGCGGCGCAGGGAAGGTGGGGAGCGAGCTCGGATTCCCTCCAGAGGTTGTGCCCTTTCAGCTCAGCCAGCGGGCCGACTTCTTCGAGGAAGAGGTCGGACTCGAAACGACGCTGAAGCGGCCCATCATCAATACCCGCGACGAACCCCATGCCGATCCCCAGAAGTACCGGCGCCTCCACGTCATCATCGGAGACGCCAACATGAGCGAAGTAGCGACGTTCCTCAAAGTCGGTACCACTGCGCTCGTACTCGCCATGATCGAGGACGATTGGATCCAGAGGGACCTGCGTTTCGCACATCCGCTCCATGCTCTGCGCACCGTGAGCACGGACCTCTCGCTCGATACACCGCTCTCACTGGCGTCGGGTGCCACCACGACCGCTCTGGAGATCCAGCGGTACCTGTTCGAACGAGCCGTCGCGTGGGGCGAGTGCCACGGGTTCGAGGTCGTCGGCGCGGAGGTCGGTCCCGAGATCATCGATCGGTGGGGGGCGACCCTCGATGCGCTCGAGACCGATCCAGATCTATTGGCGACCACGGTCGATTGGATCGCGAAGTATCGACTCATCGATGGCTACCGCCAACGCCACGGACTCCACTGGGGCGACCCCAAACTCCGAGCTCTGGACCTCCAGTACCACGATCTGCGTCCGGAGAAGTCGCTGGCCTACCGCGTGGGTTTGGAGCAGATCTGCGATCCCGAGGCGGTCGAGTCTGGTGTGTCACAGCCACCGCTCGACACCAGGGCGTTTTTCCGGGGTGCGTGTCTGGCGAAATTCGGTGATGACATCATCTCGGCGAACTGGGATTCGATGGTGTTCGACATCGGGGTGGAGCCGCTTCGAAGAGTGGCGATGATGGAGCCGTCGCGCGGAACCGCCGCTCACGTGGCTAGCGTGATCGAATCGAGTACGACCGCCGCCGAGTTGCTCGAACATCTCGGCTCATGACGATCAGACCGCCGGTGCGCCGGTAGCGTCGATCCCCATAACTGGAGGGGCAATGCCTGAACGTGAGCAGATCAAGCGGACGCCAAGCGAACGACCCACCGAATCGGTGGAGGACGCACCCGCCTCCGTCGACAATTCGGGGAAGTTGAAAGCCGAACTCGATGATCTCCTCGACGAGATCGACGAGGTGTTGGAGACGAACGCCGAGGACTTCGTTCGAAGTTTCGTCCAAAAGGGCGGCGAGTAGTCACAACGCGGCGTTTCGCAGCCACCCGGTATCCTGCTCGCCGTGAGCATGCCGTTCTTCAGTCCCGCAGATGATCCCGGTCCGAATTTCGCAGCCCTCGTGAGATCACAGGGGCTCGCCCCCGTGGTTCCTGAGGCAGCAGTGGATGAGCGGCTTCCGATCACGCACGCAACCACCGTCGTGGCCATTCGCTACTCCGAAGGTGTCGTGATGGCAGGCGACCGGCGCGCCACCTCAGGCCACCTCATCAGCCACCGAGCGATCGAGAAGGTCTTCCCTGCGGACCGCCACTCGGGTGTCGCCATCGCCGGCGCCGCCGGTCCGGCGATGGAGAGGGTGAAGCTCTCCCAGTTGCAACTCGAG
>CAZMJK010000265.1:1678-2133 GCA_964566555.1 uncultured Bifidobacterium sp.
TGTCGTTGGAGGGCAAAGCGAACCAGCTCGGCCAGATGGTCCGGGGCAATCTCCCTGCTGCCATGCAGGGTCTCGCCGTGGTCCCGATCTTCGCCGGGTACGACACCCGTCGTGGGGCGGGGCGACTCTTCCAATACGACATCACCGGTGGTCGGTACGAGGAATCGAATTTCGCGACGAGTGGCTCGGGCGGTTCGCTGGCCGGAAGTGTCGTCAAGATGCGGTTCCAAGAGGGTCTCACGCGGGACGACGCTGTCGATCTCGCCATCACTGCGCTGTTCGAGGCCGCCGACGAGGATTCCGCCACCGGGGGACCGGACATGGTCAGGGGCATCTATCCCGTGATCGCCACGATCACGGCGAGCGGCTTCGAGCGAGTGTCCGATCAGGAGATCGCCCGTCGCTTCGAGGGTCTGCTCGATTCGCTGTCGGCCCGAGTCGGTGGCGGCCGACTG
>CAZMJK010000266.1:0-2130 GCA_964566555.1 uncultured Bifidobacterium sp.
GGTCCGCGCACGTGGTTCAAGATCACGTGGTTCCAGCAGATCAAGAACCTCCCGCGTTGGAGCATCGATTGGATTCAGAACGGCGACACCGCGACCTTCGAGAAGGTGCAGTACGCGGTGACGGTCATCCTCCAGGGGTGCTTCGTCATCGGCTTCCTCGTGTTGGCATGGCTCGTGTGGAGGAAGTTCGGGTGGGGCTACGGCCTCTACTGCTTCTCGATGCTGGCCATCGCCCTGATCGGCACCAAGGATTTCCAAGGCACCGGGCGGTACCTCCTCGCCACCTTCCCGTGTTTCCTCGCACTGGGCGGCGTCCTGGCTGAGCGACGGCGCCTGCGGTGGGTCTGGTGGTCGGTGAGTGGATTCGTGTTGCTGGTCTTCGCCTTCGCATTCGGACGCGGTTACTACGTAGCCTGAGCCCATGGCGTACTTCGAGAGCCTCACGATCTTCTATCCGATGTGGAACGAGGAAGAGACCATCGAGCGCGCCGTTGCGGCCGCCTTCGAGGCCGGTGACGCGCTCGTCGAGGCGGGCGAGATCGCCCGATACGACGTCCTCATCGTGAATGACGCGTCCACCGATTCGACCGGCGCGATCGCCGATGCGATGGCGGCCAACGACGAACGGGTCTCCGTCGTCCACCATCCCGTCAATCGCAAACTCGGAGGCACGCTCAAGACTGGGTTCGAGAACGCCAAAGGTGAACTCGTGCTCTACACCGACGCCGACCTTCCCTTCGATATGGCCGAGGTGGCGAAGGCGGTTCGGCTGCTGCGCATCTATGAAGCCGACATCGTCAGCGCCTATCGATTCGATCGCACCGGAGAAGGGGCTCGCCGCCTTCTCTATTCCTATTTCTACAACCACCTGATCCAGACGGTGTTCAAACTTCGGCTGCGCGATATGAACTTCGCGTTCAAGCTCATGCGTCGTTCATTGCTCGACAACATCGAGCTTCGCAGTGAAGGTTCCTTCATCGATGTGGAACTCTTGGCGCGCGCCCAGAAGTTGGGATTCAGCATCGTTCAGTTCGGCGTCGACTATTTCCCTCGCACTCGTGGGATCTCGACGCTCTCGTCGAATTCCGTCATCTTCAAGATTCTTCGTGAGATGTACGAATTGCGCAGTGAGCTCCAGTCGCTCGAACCGCTGCCGCTCGAGGTTCGACAGCCGTGGCATGCCGGAGGCGGCGCCGCCTCGTGAGTGCTGTCGACGACGAGCAGCCGATCCTCATCGTCTCGGCCGACGACTACGGCCTCACGGAACGGGTATCGGAAGGGATCCTCGATGCCCATGAGAACGGCATCGTGACCTCGGCATCGGTGCTCGCGGTGGCGCCCGCATTCGAGACCACGGTGAAGCGTCTCCATGACGTGCCGACGATGGGGATCGGTGCCCATTTCGCCGCGGTCGGCGAGGACCCTCCGCTGTTGTCGGCCCGTGAGATCCCCACGTTGGTGAATAAGTCGGGGCACTTCTGGCCGAATTGGAAAGCGTTCGTGCCCCGGGCGGCGGCGGGTCGTATCGATCCGGAAGATCTGCGCCGTGAGTTCTCGGCCCAACTCGAGGCGATCACCGCCGCAGGACTCGTCGTCGATCATTTCGATACCCATCAGAACGTTCATCTGTGGCCGACGGTGAGCGATGTGCTGCTCGAACTCGGCGATGCGAATGGTGTCCATGCCATCCGGGTCATGCGCTCGAATGCTCGCGGACCTGTGGGTCTCACCGTTCGACGCCTCGCCGCCCGCCTTGAGAACCAACTGCGCGAGCGTCGCTGGGCGTGGACGGGCGCGGCGACCGGTCTCGATGAAGCCGGCTCGATCGGGCTCGGCGAAATGGTCGAAGCCGTTGGGCGATTAGCCGCAACGGGTGCGTCGAGCGCGGAACTGGCCACTCATCCGGGTCTCCCCGATGATCCCGAACGCATCCGCTATCGCTGGAACTACAAGTGGGACGCCGAATTCAACGCGTTGTGCTCCGAAACCGTGCGGATCGCCATCGACGAACTCGGTTTCCGACTCGGGACCTTCGCCGACCTACCCCGGTGGGGGATGTGAGACGTCCGCGTTCGACCGCAGCCCGACGGGTGTTGGAGCTGTGGGGCGACGCACCGTTCTCGGCTCGGC
>CAZMJK010000267.1:0-2129 GCA_964566555.1 uncultured Bifidobacterium sp.
CATGGCATGGAAGAGGCCAGGGGTTCAATTCCCCTTAGCTCCACTCCGAACTCCCTGACGTCGACTACGAACGGTCAGAAGGCCACTCGATCTTCGGAACATCGCGCCACAATCGTTCGAGGTCGTAGAACGCCCGCGTTTCCTCGTCGAAGACGTGGGCCACAACGTCGCCGTAATCGATGAGGACCCACGTTCCGTCATCGAGACCTTCGATGCGAAGCGGTTTGGGACCTCCGGCGAGCGCCACATCCTCCTCGATCGCCTCGGAGATGGCACGCACCTGCCGACGACTGGTGCCCGACGTGACCACGAACCAGCCCGTGATCGCCAGCACTTCGCCCACGTCGAACAGCACCGTCGGCGCATCGGTCTTCTTCGCGGCGGCCCGAGCAATCTCGATATGGAGGTCGAACGCGCTCTCGGCCATCAGCGCGCCGTCGTCGGAGTCGATGCACCAGTCGAACCAGCGATGTCACCACTCGTCGGTCCGAACTTGGCCAGGAAGTCCTCGCCGAGAATCACGGTCATATCGGCCCCCGAGTTCGACTGGGTGCTCTCCACGATCTCTCCCATGGTCAATGCCTTCTGCATCTTCTTGGCCGCCTCCGGGGACGCTCCCTCGAAGACGATGATTTGTGTCGTCGCTTGACCAAAGCTCTTCGCATTACCCACGACATCGACCTGTCCACCGCCAGCGTTCAACATGATGGCGGCGTTCACACCGTTGCTGAGCTTGCCGGTGCCGTCGAGGACACGAAGTCGAGGACGACCCCCGGGCGCACCATCGGGGAAGGGAACGATCGCGGCGACGGCGTCGAGCGCGGCACTCTCCTGCACGGTGTACATCTGTCCGCCACCGGGAATGGGCGAGCCTCCCGGAACGGGGACAACGGGAAGCGACGACACACTCAACTGTCCACGAGCGACCGACTCCACGAACCGACCGATTCCCGAGGTCACCGGCGCCGGGAACGCAACCGAACCGGCCTTCACTTTCGCCAGCCACGCCTTCCAGAACAGTTCCTGGCGGATCATCCGGTTGGGATCGCTGTCCTTCGGGCTCTTGCTGGTCAGGAACGACGCAACTTGGTCGGCCTTCAGATTCACGGTGCCCTTCGGGAACACGACTGCATCCTTGGCGTCGCGAACGGCATCAGGGATCGAGAACGAGAGTGGGGCGTACGGACCGATCAGCGTCGCCCAATCCGTCGTCGTCAACGTGATCTTCTCGTTGAAGTTGAGATTGAGGACCTCGCCGACGCCGAGCGCAACCGAATCGACGGCGCCCACCTTCCACACCTCCGACAGCGGGAAGGTGCCGTAGTCGGTGGGAATTCCGAGCGATGCGGGCACCAGCAGTACGCCACCGGAACTCTCAGACGTCAATGCGAACACCACCGCCGAATCGAGACTGCCATCGGCGGCAACGACCGCGGCGACCGCCGTCGGCGTCTTCTCCACGACGGCCTCGTAACCGGGCGCGCTCGGATCGGTGACGCGCTTGACGAGTTGCCCGTCGGAACTGTCGAGGATGACTCGCAAACCGAGAAAGACGAGCGCGGGCACGATCAGAAGGAGGAAGGCACCCACGACCACCGGGTAGCCGATCCGCCACCAAGTCGACGTGCTCTCTGCGCGTGTCGCTTCCGGCGGTGCGGAACCGAACACCGGTGCGGGCGGCGGGGTCGGCGCCCCTTCATCGACTCCTCTCCTGCCGCGTCGACCCTGACTCTTTCGAGACCCGGCTGATTGGTTCTGCTGGAGGACGAGTGCCGCGAAATCGACATCATCTCCCGAGGACGGCGTTCCGGAGGATGGCGGTGGCGGCGTGTCGGGACTCATGAGGTGGCCAAACCGTACAACCCGCGCTCGGCGATCACATCGACCACCCCGGAGGCGAGATAGGGCGTGAGTGCCCGACCGTGGCGGACACGATCACGCAGATCGCTCGAGGACACATCCAGTCGCGGCATGGTCACCCGTTCGACGTTCCACCCGGAGGGAAGCTCACTCGGGGTCTCCCCCGACCGATCGACGATCACGAGGGTGGCGAGATCGGGCAACGCCTCGTGTCGATGCCAGGTCACCAGCCCCGCCGCGGCATCGGCTCCGACGATCAGGAACAGTTC
>CAZMJK010000268.1:0-2121 GCA_964566555.1 uncultured Bifidobacterium sp.
GCGAACACGCCGGGCATCATGTCGGTGCCGAGCTTGCCTTCGAAGCCCGAAACCGCTCCGAAACGACCCGAAGGGGTCCACTCGTCCGACGACGCGACACCGAATCCGGCGCCGAGCATGCCGGCGCCCGAGAGCTTCTCGACACCGACGGCGAGACCCATTTCGCATTCTCCGGCCTTGATCGCCATGATCACGGTGCGCAGTGCGGTGGCGCCCGTCGCGCACGCGTTCGCCACGTTGAAAACGGGGATGCCGGTCTGGCCGATCTGCTTCTGCAGCTGCTGGCCGATTCCCGCAGCCGCACCCATGAGGTTGCCGGCGGCGAGAACGCCCATGTCCTGAATGGTGACGCCGCCATCAGCCAGTGCCGCCAACGCCGCCTCGGAGGCGAGGTCGACCACGTCCTTGTCCGGATGCTTTCCGAACTTGGTCATGCTGATGCCGAGAATCCAGATGTCATCGTTTGCCATGGTCATTCCCCTCAGTTGACCGGCTCGAAGCCGTAGTTGATGGCCTCGGTGCCAGCGGAGTCGGCACCGATCGAATAGGTAGCGAGTCGAACCTTCATGCCGAGCTTCACGTGCTCCGCGTCAGCCGGAGTGTTGATGATCTGACCGCGCACACTCGTTCCGCCGAGATCGACAACGGCGGGGACGTAGTTCTCGGCTCCGGGGATGAACGCCGTCACGATGGTGAACGCACGAACTTCACCCTCGGTGGCGATGTCCACCTTGCCGAACGAGGTTCCGCCGCACGAAGCGCAGGCGTTGCGACGGTCGAAGAATCGAGCACCACATGCGGTGCACTCATTGGCCACAAGGTGCGGCGAGTCCCCCAGCACCAGGTAATCGACCATCGGAATCTGTTGAGCCACTGCTCCCCCTTCGCCGCTCGTGCGGACGCTCCATCGGACACCGCATCGTACGGCAGTCGCTGGTTGATCCCACAATGCGGTGCCGACGATGCAGCCCCTCCAACCCGGTGGCACGGCGCCTTGCGGGTGTCCGTGGCAAGGTTTGGCCCGACACCGGGGGGAACGATGCGCTTGAACGTTGCGGTATGGGGAACGGGTGGAGTCGGATCACATGCCATTCGGGCGATCAGCCGTCGTCCCGATCTCACGCTCGTCGGCGTCTGGGTCCACTCGGAGGACAAGGTCGGGATCGACGCGGGTGCGCTGGTGGGGATCGACCCCATCGGCGTCATCGCAACGAACGATGCCGGCGCCATCCTGGCCCACGACCTCGACTGCATCATCTACACCGCCAGCGGACCGTCGCTCGATGCCGGCGCGCTTCCCGACTACGAACGTTTCCTGCGCGATGGAATCAACGTGGTCACGGTCACGAGTCCGGCATTGGTCTACCCGCCCGGATTCCCCGAGCGACCGCGACAACGACTCGAGGAAGCGGCCCGGGCGAGCGGATCGACCCTCTATGCATCGGGGATCGAACCCGGCTTCGCGGCTGACCAGTTTCCACTGGCACTGCTGACCCTTTCGAGTTCGATCCGATCAGTCCGGGTCCAGGAGTTGTTCACGTACGACACCTACCCGGTCGAGTTCACGATGCGAGAGGTCTTCGGCTTCGGAAAGCCCATCGATCATTCGCCCATCATGGCGAGCACCGGGGCGCAAGTGATGACGTGGGGCCCGGTCGTGCAACTGGTCGCAGCCGGTCTCGGTGTCGAACTCGATGAACTTCGCGAGACGTGGTTCCAAGAACCCACACCGCGCGATCTTGACACGGCGTTCGGTCCGGTCGCCGCCGGCACCGTGGGAGCGGTGCGATTCGAGACCATCGGCGTCATCAACGGACGAGACGCGATCATCGTCGAGCACATCAACCGTCTGAAGATGGACCTCGTCCCCGAATGGCCCAGCGCATCTCGAGACGGCACGTACCGGGTGATCATCGAAGGCGAACCCAACCTCCAATGCGAGCTGCACCTCGGGAGCCCCGCCGACTACTACGAGTCCGGGATGCTGGCGACCGCAATGCGTCTGGTGAACGCTGTTCCTGCGGTCGTCGACGCTGCTCCCGGTCTCGTGAGTTCACTCGACCTTCCACTCACGACTCCGCGCCACGCCTTCGATTGACCGCCTCCACCGACGACCCCCAT
>CAZMJK010000269.1:0-2070 GCA_964566555.1 uncultured Bifidobacterium sp.
CGCCGATTCGTATCGATCCAATGGGGAGACCTCACCTCTTCTCTTCGAGATCGGGCCGAGTGGAGGGTTGAATCTGTTCGCCGATTTGTTCGCCATTGAGTACACACGTGACCAATCGCTGGTCGCTGTCGTCGGGCCCTCCGAGTCTGCTGTGCAGTTGCACTGCGAACTTCGCGGGCCTCACACCCCTGCGTTGCCGCCAACGCTTGCCTCCCCTGCAATCCGAGCCGGCATCGATCCCAACCCGATTGATGTCACCTCACCAGAGGAGTGCCGATGGCTACAGGCCTGCCTTTGGCCGGGAAACCCCGAACGACTCGAACGACTCCGAGGCGCACTTCAAATCGCGCAATTGGCTCCACCGCTTCTTACGCAAGGAGATGCTGTCGCCGATCTTTCGAAATCGCTGGAGGCCCTGCCAAACGGTGCTTCGTTGATCATCTTCTCGACGTGGGCCCTGGCGTACATCAATGCCGAGGGTCGCAACCGAGTGGCAGAAGCCATCGACTCGTTGGGACGCACGCGTGATCTCGCATTTCTCACCTTCGAAGAGCCCCGTTTCACTCCATGGATCACCGATTACGACATGAATCTGTTCGATCGCTACCACGGAGAAGGAACGCCGACCGTGCTCGGCCTGCGATCATGGTCAGAGGGCACCTGCACCTCGAAAGCACTCGCCATCGGCCACCCCCACGGACGGTGGCTCCACTGGCTCGAGGAGAACCATGGCTGACTGGGTACTCAAACGAACCGCCGCTCGCGTCGTCGTCCTTGACCAACACGGTCACGTGCTGTTGCTCGAGGCGCGAGATCCCGCCGATCCGTCGAAGGGTCGATGGTGGGAGATCCCCGGAGGCGGAATCGAGCGGGGCGAGACCAGCGCCGAGGCCGCGCAGCGCGAGCTCTACGAGGAAACTGGCATCACCGAAGCCGAGATCGGACCTTGCGTGTGGACGCAACACGCCAAGTTCACCTTCGCCGGCTGGAAGTTCGATCAGTTCGAACACGTCCACGTCGCATGGACCGATCGAATCGACCTCTCGAACCGTCGTCCCGGCGGACTCGAGGCATTCGAGGCGATGGCGTTCGGTGGACATCACTGGTGGGGACTCGATGAACTCCTCGAGTCCGACGTGCAGGTCCTGCCCCGTCGATTGCGGGAATTCCTTCCCGACCTCGTTGCCGGTTCACTTCCATCCGAACCACTCGATATCACCCACGTCGATCCTGCGAGTTGGTTCTGAACGTGCCCTCCAACAAACGCATCTTCCTGCGCGGGTGCCTCAAGCACTGCCCTGTCTGTGGACAGGGCCACCTTTTCCGGCGCTGGTTCTCGATGCTCGAGCGTTGCCCGAAGTGCGATCTGAAATTCGAACGCATCGAAGGTCACTGGACCGGCGACCTCGGCATCAACACCATCGTGTCCTTCGGGGCACTCCTCATCGTCCTCCTCGTCGGATTCCTCGCCTTCTGGCCTGAGCCGCCGATCGTTGCGATCATCGTCGCCGCCGTCGCTGTCGCCGGACTGCTCCCGATCGCGTTCTTCCCGTTCTCGAAGACGATCTGGTTGGCGATCGACATCATGATGCGCCCGATCGAACCGGGAGAGGTCCGCTCCGGCTTCGGACCGCGACCGGACAACCTCTAGCCTTCGGGCGATGTCGACGCCCCCTCCCGACGCTCCTCCGACCTCCGATCGCCGAAACGTCGACGTGATCGTGATCGGCGCAGGACCTTCCGGCTGTGCCGCCGCGCTCCACCTGATGAGCGAGGGGCGCTCGGTCGTCGTGATCGACAAGGCAACGTTCCCACGCGACAAGATCTGCGGTGACGGACTCACCACCTCAGCGCTACGCGAACTCGATCGACTCGGACTCGATCCCGCCACCCTTCCCTCGTGGATCACCGTCGATGACGTCGTCGTCCGCTCGCCGAGCGGTCGCGAGGTGGTGTTCCCGATGCCACGAGATGCTGGCGTCTACGCCGCAGTGAGTCGTCGACGCGATCTCGACGCCGCACTCGTGCAGCTCGCTCGATCCTCGGGTTGCGAGCTCCTTGAGGGCGTCG
>CAZMJK010000270.1:0-2063 GCA_964566555.1 uncultured Bifidobacterium sp.
ACAGCGGATGGGCCGTGGCTTTTTCGCCGTCGCCTTCGACGAGTTCGAAGAGCGCAAGGCCGACCTCATGGCTCGACTGCCGATCGACTGAGGTCGCCGGCTCGATTCAGAGGTAGTCCGCTCGCAGTTGTTCGAGCACTCGCAAACAGTCCTGAGCGCATGATTCGATGATGCGGGCGACCGGCTCGACGGACTCGATACGACCGGCCACCGCGCCGCCCAGGGCGAGAGCAGCATCCATATCGCCACCGAAGTACAACTCCTGGTGTCGAGCCATGTGCTCCATGGCGTTGCTCGACGTGTCGAACTCGAGCGCCGCACTTCGTTCTGTTCGCAGAACCCGCAACGCGGGAGCGGCGTGCCGGTTGAGGAGAATCGAATCGGTCTCATGCGCATCAACGATCGCCTGTTTCCAGTTGTCGTGGATCGGCGATTCGACGGACGCCACCATTCGCGTTCCCATCTGTATGGCCTCCGCGCCCAGCGCGAGCGCAGCGGCCATCGACCGGCCGTCGACGAAGCCACCTGCCGCGACGATCGGCACCTCGACCTTGGATGCCACCAACGGGAGAAGCACCATCGTCGAGACATCGCTCGGATTCTTGAACCCGCCACCCTCGGAACCCTCGACCACGAGTCCATCGACTCCCGCCGCGATCGCCTTCAATGCCGCGCGCAGCGTGGGCACTACGTGAAACACCGTCAGCCCTGCCGCCTTCAGTGATGAGGTGTAGGAGCGGGGGTCTCCAGCCGAGGTGATCACGAAGCGCACCCCTTGCTCGACCACGAACTCGACGATTGACGGATCCCGCACGAACGCCTGCGCGATATTCACCCCGAAGGGACGGTCGGTGAGATCTCCCATCTTGGCGATCTCCGTGCGGATGGCATCGAGATCACCGGACGACGTCTCGATGATGCCCATCGCCCCCGCGTTCGAAACGGCAGACGCCAACTGGGCTCGAGCGATGTAACCCATCGGGGCTTGCACGATCGGAATCTCGATGCCCAGAAGTCTGGTGATTCGGTTGTCGAACAATGTCATCCTCCGACTCGTGCCGGGACCGGTGCGATCGAGACGACCGATCCCGGTGATCTTCAGAGAAGCGCGCTCGGAGGCAGAACCTGTGGGATCTCGAATTCGGGGAGCGGCCTGGAGAAGGGTCCGAACTTCGGTTCGGCAGTGGCTCGATAGCGATCGGTCGAGTGGGTTCGATCCTTGTCGAACTCCGGAATCACCTTGTCCCCGAACAGTTCCAGACAGGCGAGGATCTCCTCGTGGTGGAGCCCCTCGATCGGGAGGCCGAACGCCAACTGGTCCATTCCGACGTCACCCCACGCGGCGATCTGCTCACAGACATCGTCAGGTGTCCCGCAGAGCATGTAGCCCCCCTCGATCAGGGAATCGAGGAACGCATCGGGATCGGGCATGTCCTTCGCGATGTCATGCAGGGAGTTCGGGCGCGAGGGCCACGTGATGGCATCGGAGGACTTCGGCATGGTGTCGTGGTAGAGGTTCACCATCGACACGAGGTAGCCGCGGCCTTCACGAAGCGCGATCGCACGAGCTTCCTCCCGGGTCTCACAGCAGATCACCGAGTTGGTGATCATCACGTTGTCGTTCTTGAACTGCCCGATCGGCTCGGTGCAGTTGGCAATGCCCTCCTTGTAGGCCTCGATGCGACCTCGCAACGCGAAGATGGGTTCGAAGTTGAAGGCAATGGCGCCGATTCCCATCTCACCCGCCGTCGTGAAGGTCGGAGGGTTTCCGCAGGCGACCCAGATCGGAGGATGACCCTTTCCATAGGGTTTCGGGAGGATGTTGTGCGGAGTGGGCACGGTGAAGGAATCGCCGTGGAACTCGTAATCGGTGAGTTCCCACATGCGGGGAACCTCCCGTACGACCTCGTTCCATTCCGGTTTGGTGGAGTCCTTGTCCAGAATGTTGAACGTCGCCATCTCATGGCTTCCGGCGCCGCGGCCAGTTCCCCATTCGAACCGGTTATTGGTGAAGTGATCCATCGTCGCCGCCCGCTCGGCGAAACGAGCCGGATGCTCCTTGC
>CAZMJK010000271.1:0-2040 GCA_964566555.1 uncultured Bifidobacterium sp.
TGGAAAGCGTGTGTGGGGAAACTCACCGTGGGTTCGAATCCCACTCCCTCCGCCAGCGTCACCATGAGCGTCCAATGCAATGACGGCAGTTCACTGATCGGAGTCGGAATGGAAGTTGCAGACACCACTTCCACTCCCTCCGATCATGAGTTCATGGGTCTCGCGATCGACGAGGCGAAGATCGCGGCGCGGCAGGGTGAGGTTCCGATCGGCGCGGTCGTCGTGATCGATGGGCGTGTCGTGGCTCGTCGCCACAACGAACGCGAGCAATCGCAGGACCCCACGTCGCATGCGGAGCTGCTGGCGGTACGAGATGCCGCTGCGGCGGTTGGTTCCTGGCGGCTCGAGAACGCCGCCGTGTACGTCACGCTCGAACCGTGTGCCATGTGCGCCGGTCTGATGGTCAACGCCCGCGTGCGCCGGGTGGTCTTCGGTGCTCGGAGTCACGAGAACGGCGCATGCGGCTCGCTGTACCAACTCGGCAGTGATCCTCGGCTCAATCATGAATTCGAGACGGTGGCCGATGTTCGCTCGGCGGAATGCAGCGAACTGTTGTCGACCTATTTCTCCGATCTGCGCTGAGTTGTCGCCGTCACCGGCGACATTGCGTTGGCCCTCTCAGAACGGTGGCCACTAGTGTCGAAGACGGAAAGTTGCCAGAGCGGACGAATGGGGCGGCCTCGAAAGCCGTTGTGGCCTCCGGGTCACCGAGGGTTCGAATCCCTCACTTTCCGCCACCATCACCGGCGCCCGAGGGGCGCCGGTGGCGCGCTAGGGCGTCCACCATCGGCGGAGTCCACGTTGTTGACTTTCGTGGTACGGTGCGGCCATGGTCGGAACCAGTGCTCGTCGGGCCAGTGCGCGTCGAGGGTGCATCGCTCGTCGTCTGGCGGCCCTGACGGTCTTGAGCGCCGTCGTCCTCGCGTCGTGTTCCTCGGGGACCACGAACCGATCGGCATCCGGCGACACCTCAGACACCTCGAACTCGGTGAACACCGTCGCGCCCGGCGAGACGATCCTGCCACCCACGACACAACTCCCTCAGTCCTCCACGACGTCGTCATCGGTGTCGACCTCGTCGACTTCGACGACGATCGAAAGCGGCGCCGTGTCATCGACCTCGTCGACGACCTCGACCACGACCATCGCACCGCAGATCGAACCGGCGGCTGCGTCGCTCTATCCGTGTGCTCGGTCGGTTCGCCTCGGACCATTCGAAGCGGTCGTCGATCGCGCCCAACCCGATGGATGTCTCGTGCGCAACGGACTCGAATGGACCTCGAGTTCGAAGGTGTTCGTGGGGGGAATGGAATTCCGACCGGTCTCGGCCGATGCCAGTTTCGCCTTCGATCCGCTCAACGCGCGGGTGCATTCCGTCGGTTACGCGGTGTACGGCTCGCTGTTGGGTGGCGATCTGTTGATCGATGACGGTGTGGTGGATTGGTCGTTCCAATACTCGCCCAGTCAGAACTCGGCGCCGGGTTGGGCCATGCCGATCGAGAGCGACGTCATCAAGACCTCCACGATCGGGAGACTTCCAGGACTTGCGGGTGTCAGTCAGTATCCGCGTCAACCGGTCACTGGATTTCCCGACTACACCGTGGTGACCGATGAATCGGTCACCCAGTTGGTGGGTGCTGTTCCCTCATTGGCCACAGCCGACGTGGTTTTCACGTTGGCGCAGGTCGGCCTCAAGCAGGTTCCCGCTTCCACCATCTCGTTGCCGGCGCAGATCATCCAACAGGTGGCCGGACTCGAGATCGAAGCCGCGGTCACGCTGCAGCCTGTGGAACGTGACGGAGCGGTCGGCATCGCCCTGTTCGGAAAACTCAAACTTCCGAGTGTGCTGCAGGGGTACTACGGCGAACTGGGCGTCTTCTGGCCGGTGAACGGTTCGGCACGCCTCGAGAAGCTCTTGGTGAAGATCCCTGAGATCGATCTCTCGGTCGTCCGTCTCAAGGGTGTCGATCTTCGGTACAGCGTGGGCGAGAACCTGTGGGCCGGCAAGGTCAGTGGTCTGTTCGGATTGGGTGCCGATGC
>CAZMJK010000272.1:0-2029 GCA_964566555.1 uncultured Bifidobacterium sp.
ATCACCGATGTCGAGCGTGCCGGGGGACAGGCCCTTCTCTCTCGGGCATGGGAAGCGCCGGAGAACCTTCCAAGCATCGTCGAGATTCGCCAACCGCAGTTGTGGATCGACCGAGTGGGCTCGGCGATGCCCGTCGCCGGTTGATTGGTCGGTCGGTGGGTTCGCTGGCGGAGCGACATGAAGCGCTCCTGAATCGATGCACGTTCCCGCGTCCGGGATCACCACTTGTCTGTGGTGTCTCGGGCGGAGCCGATTCGATGGCGCTGCTGGTGTTGGCGGTGGCCTCGGGCTGTGCCGTCACTGCGGTGCATGTCGATCACGGGTTGCGGACGGGATCGGCTTCGGAGGCCGATGCCGTGCGCGAGGTCGCAACTCGTCTCGGAGCGTCGTTTCGTGCCGAACGACTTGAACTCGCGCCCGGGCCCAATCTCGAAGCCCGAGCCCGCGCCGCCCGGCACGCCGTGCTCGGGCCGGATGCCGCTCTCGGCCATACCGCCGATGACCGGGCCGAAACGATGATCCTGAATCTCATGCGAGGCGCCGGGCCTGATGGGCTGGCCTCGATTCGTCCCGGCACCCGCCATCCGATCATCGAACTGCGCCGCAGGGAGACCAAGCAGGTCTGTGCCGACGAGCGGATCACGCCGTTCCTCGATCCGACCAACGACGATCCCCGATTCGTTCGTAATCGCGTTCGCCATGAGGTCCTCCCGCTGCTCGAGGAGATCGCGGGACGTGATGTGGTCCCGATCCTCGAACGCCAGTCACAACTCTTCGCCGAGATCGCCGATCATCTGCGAGTGGAAGCGGCGGATCTCGACCCCACCGATGCGCGCGCGCTTCGAACGGTTCCCGACGTTGTTGCTCGTGTCGCACTCCGCGAATGGTTGCGCCGTCACGTCGAGGATCGCCATCCGCCGGATGCAGCGACGATCGATCGGGTGATGGCGGTGGTTCGTGGGGACTCGTTGGCGACCGACGTCGGTGGCAACCGACGCGTCGAGCGCACGCAGGGTCGCCTCCGCATCGTGTCGACACCATCGGACTGACGGCTGCACTACATTCGCCGCGTGACTCATTTGGTGTCTGGTAACGATCATCCTCATCCCGATGTCGATCCTCATCTCGGTCAGGTCCTCATCACTCATGAAGCGATCCAGCAACGGATTCTCGAGCTCGGACAGGAGATCACGACCGATTACGCCGGTAGGGCACCGCTCCTCATCGCCGTTCTCAAGGGAGCGGTGATGTTCATGGCCGATATCGCTCGCGCGATCTCGCTTCCCGTCGAACTCGACTTCATGGCGGTGTCGTCCTACGGCACGGCCACCAAGACCAGTGGCGTGGTTCGCATCGTGAAGGATCTCGACATCGACCTCTCCGGTCGCGATGTGATCATTGTCGAAGACATCGTCGATAGCGGACTCACGCTCAACTACCTGCGCAAGAATCTCGCCGCCCGGAACCCCGCGAGCCTCGAAGTCTGCGCGTTGCTCCTCAAGGAGGGCATGCAGAAGGTCGAACCCGACCTGCGATACGTGGGGTTCCGCATTCCCGATGAGTTCGTCGTCGGGTACGGACTCGATGTCGCTGAGCGCTATCGCAATCTCGACGATCTCCGGGTCTATGTCGGCCCCGGCAGCGGTCATTGAGCACCTTTGCCGCTCGGCTCGGTACGATTGCCGCTTCGTTCGACTCGCAGCTTCTCGTTTGCCCTCCCGTCAGGAGACCGTGATGGAACCCGTTGACCTTCCTCGCATTGCTGCTGCAGTCAAGGAAATCCTCAGTGCCATCGGAGAAGATCCCGATCGCGACGGACTTCAGGACACGCCCGCCCGTGTGGCGAGGATGTACGCCGAGGTCTTCGCCGGGCTTCGCGACGATCCGCGCAGCCATCTGCAGGTGATGTTCGAGGCCAACCATGACGAGATGGTGATGGTTCGCGACATTCCTCTCACCTCGATGTGTGAGCATCACCTCGTGCCGTTCATGGGCAAGGCCCACGTCGCCTACATCCCCGGCTCCGACG
>CAZMJK010000273.1:0-1999 GCA_964566555.1 uncultured Bifidobacterium sp.
GAGCGCGGACACCGGGGTCGGACCAGCCATGGCATCGGGCAGCCAGATGAACAGCGGAATCTGGGCGGACTTACCGATCGCGCCGACGAACAACATCAGCGCGATGAACGTCGCGGTCGTCTGCGCCAGCCCCGGCGCCATCGGAAGGAACTCGGTGTAGGTCACCGTTCCGAAGGCGAAGAAGGTCATGAAGATCGCGATCATGAAGCCCCAGTCACCAACGCGGTTGGTGATGAAGGCCTTCTTGCCAGCGCTCGCGTTCTCGTCCTTCTCGAACCAGAAGGCGATGAGGAAGTAGGAGCACGCCCCCACGCCTTCCCAACCGAGGAAGGTCAACACCAAGTTGTCACCCAGAACGAGCACGAGCATCGAGAACACGAACAGGTTCAAGTAGGTGAAGAAACGAGGGAATCGGCTGTCACCATGCATGTAGCCGATCGAATAGAGGTGGATCAGCGATGCGATGCCGGTGATGAACAACACCATCGCCATCGAGAGCGGATCGAGAAGGAACCCGATATCGACATTGAAGTTGCCGGCCGGAATCCACTTGAACAACGAGAGTTCGTAGGTGTGCTCGGGTTCACTCCAAAGCCCAGCGAACACCACACAGGCGGTGACGAACGACAGCGCCACCGCAGCCGTCCCGATCCATCCGGCACGCGGTTCGCCGAAGCGCTTGCCGAAGAACACCAGCAGCAAGAACCCGGCAAGGGGCAGCGCGGGGATCAACCAGACGAGTCCGACCATGTCCCTAACCCCTCAAAGTCCGAAGGTCATCGGCGTTGGCGCCGGGACGACGGCGAGCCATCGCCACGATCAATGCGAGTCCGACCACGACTTCCGCCGCGGCAACCACCATCACGAAGAAGACGATGATCTGACCGGAGATGTCGTCGAGCATCTTCCCGAACGTCACGAAGGAGAGATTCACTGCGTTGAGCATGAGCTCGACACACATGATCATCACCAGTGGGTTCCGACGGATGAGGACGCCCACGCCACCGATGACGAACAAGATCGCCGAGAGCATGAGATAGGCCAGAGAGAGATTCGAACCCATCAGTGCGCCCCTTCCTCTGGCGCCGCCGTCAATGGCTCGTCACCCATATCGGTCATCGACTCTGGTTCGGGGATCGGCTCGAGGTCCCGTGGTCGACGCGAGAGTACGACCGCTCCGACGACGGCGATGGTGAGAAGCCCGGCCGTGATCTCGAGCGGGAAGACGTAGGTCGTGAACAGTTCCGTCCCGATCTGGGCCACGTTCGACATCGTCGGCGAAATCGCCTCGGTGACGGAGCGGGCTCCGGTCACGATCGATTCCTTCCCGATGATGATGACGGCGAGGATGGCACCGAGGAACAGCAACCCAACGAGACCAGCGAGCAAACGCTGACCCACGAGCGGTTCGGTCTCGAGATCTTCCTCTCGGTCGACACCGAGGAGCATCATCACGAAGAGGATCAAGACGACGATGGCACCCGTGTAGACGATGACCTGAACGACGGCGAGAAGTTCAGCGCCGAGGTTGAGGAACAACACCGCGATCCCGAAAAGGGTGGCGATGAGGCTGAGCGCGGCATGCACGGGGTTGCGCGAGGACACGACTCCGAGTCCGCCAGCGAGGACGATCAGCGCGCACACGATGAAGACAGCGGTTTCCATTCAGCGATCACCGCCCCATTCATCGTCCGAATCATGCGAATCGTGGGTCGGGGAATGATGCGGCTCGGTACCCGGCGCATGATCGTCATGGCCATGGCCGTGCTCGTCGATCATGTCGAGCGGTGTGGTGATCGAATCCTTGACGTCCTGCGCCGCTTCCGGAGCACGAACGCCGTAGCCGAGTTCGCCCGACCAACCGACGACACCCTCGAACTCCGCCGAACCCGATGGTGAGGTCGCCCGCATCCACGCGGAGGTTGGCAGATCCTCACCTTCGCGCCAGTCCTCCCAGGGCATCTTCTGTGGCTTGCCATCGTCGCCGACGACGAGTTCG
>CAZMJK010000274.1:0-1994 GCA_964566555.1 uncultured Bifidobacterium sp.
TGAATCACCCATGTTCGAGCCGAGGCTCAGGAATGCACGAGTCACTCAGCGACTCCGAGTGATGGTGACGCCCGAGGTGCCGAGTGCCTGCGGCACCGGCGGGCGCAACTTGCGCACCGACACCGTGACCGAGAGGGCGCGAGGGTCCGCCAAGACCGCATCGGCGAGTTTCTGTGCGAGGTGTTCGAGCAACTGCGGAGTGCCGTTCACGATCACCGACTCGATCGTCGCAGTGATGGCGCCGTAATCGAGGGTGTCGTCGAGATCATCGGACGCCCCGGCCGCCGAGAGATCGGCGACCACATCGAGATCGACCTCGAGTGGTTGCGCGCGCTCTCGTTCCTCGGGCAAGGCACCGCAGATGCCGACAACGACAAGGTTGCGAAGTTCGATTCGATCGGTCGGGGTCATTGGGGGGTGCTCCGGATCAGGCAGAGGGAGGAGGAATCGTCTGCGAAATGGCGACGAGTTCACGGCCGATGGGGCCGAGTTGGCGCTGGGTCAATTGTTCGATCACCGTGACGACGCGAGGTGGATTTTCCACCAAACCGTTCCACAGCAGATACCCGGCGATGAGACCACAGACACGATCGCTGAGTTCCTCAGCGTGGATGAGCACACGTTCACCGGATTCGAGCAACGTGCGCAACTCCTCGAAGAACGCGGTTTCGAAGATGGCGAGGTCGTCCTCGGGAATCGGGCGGTGACGCCAGACGACGCCGAGTTCGTCGTAATTATGAAGATTGAGGGGAGCGGTGATCATCGAAATGACGCATGTGAACCCTTGTTCACGAACCCAGATGATCTCCTCCTGGCGACGAACCTTGCGATGGTTCGCGCCGTAGCCGCCGGGTCGCTCGCAGACCGCGAGGCGCTCAGAGATCACCCAGTGAAAATTGCGGGGTCGGATCCCCTGCGCCCACTTCCCTTTACTGGCCACGGCGCTCATGCTGCCACGACTTTGGCCGCTTGGACGGCGCTTCTGACGTCATGGGCCCGAATCATTCCCGCTCCAGCGTGCATGGCCCAGACTTCGGTGGCGATCGAACCGGCCAATCGATCCTCGGCCGGCACCGGTTCACCCACGCCATCGGACGCAGCGAGAAGGCGTCCGAGCGTGGCCTTTCGCGAGGTTCCGACCATCACCGGCCACCCCAGGTCCACGATTCGGTCGAGGTTGGTGAGCAACGAAAGGTTGTGGGCGTCGGTCTTTCCGAAGCCGAATCCGGGATCGACCCAGATCTCCTTCACCCCGGCCTCGGCCGCAGCGGTCGCCCGAGCCTCGAGAAAGGCGCAGACCTCGGCAACGACGTCGTCGTAGTGGGGATCGGTCTGCATCGTGCCGGGTTCACCCTTCATGTGCATGGCGATCCACCCCACTCCCAATTCCGCCGCCAACGGCCAGAGCGTCGCCGAGACGTCATTGATGAGCGTTGCACCGGCGGCGACCGCGGCCCGCGCCACTTCCGGTTTGCGCGTATCGATGCTGAGGCGACACTTCCCCGCCAAACCTTCGACGACGGGAAGAACGCGAGCCAACTCGGTCTCCGCGTCGACTGGGGTGGCACCCGGTCGGGTCGACTCCCCACCGATATCGAGGATCGACGCGCCTTCTTCGATCAACGAGAGTCCGTGGACGATGGCCGACTCCGGTTCGAGGAAGCGACCACCGTCACTGAATGAATCAGGAGTGACGTTGACGATGCCCATCACCCATGGCACAGACGCCGGTGTTCCGGCCCCGAGACGAGCTACGACGTCGGCCACGATCAGTCGCGATCGATGAAGCGCATCGCTTCGAATCGCGTCGCCGCACTCTCGCGGAACAGACCGCGAACCGCCGATGTCACCGTGGAGGATCCCGGCTTGCGGACCCCGCGCATCGACATGCACAGGTGCTCGGCTTCGATGACGACCAAGACCCCTCGCGGTTGAAGAGCGGACTCGAGTTCGTCGGCGATCTGAGCAGTCAGTCGCTCCTGCACCTGCGGGCG
>CAZMJK010000275.1:0-1892 GCA_964566555.1 uncultured Bifidobacterium sp.
CGGGCCTCCGTGATCTTCGGTAGCGTGAGTTGTCAGTCATATTGACATAACCAACGTCGTCAACGCCTCCGTCGACGACTCGTGAGGTGGAGGAAACGTGGAGCTCCAGGGCAAGGTCGCCGTCGTCACCGGCGCAGCATCGGGTATCGGCCTGGCCGCCGCCGAACGTTTCGTGGCCGAGGGGATGTCGGTCGTGCTCGCCGATATCGAGGGAGACGAACTTCGTGCGCAGGTCGACCGATTGAAGGGCGACGGCGCCCCGGTGACTGCGTTCGAGTTCGATGTGTCCGACGCCGAACAGGTCGCCGCCCTTCGCGACGCGACGCTGTCGACCTTCGGTTCGGTGCAGGTGGTGTTCAACAACGCCGGAGTCGGCGGCACCGGCCGACCGACGTGGCGCACGTCTCCGGCCGTGTGGGACTGGGTCGTCGGTGTCGATCTCCTCGGTGTGGCGTATGGGGTCGAAGCATTCGTACCGCTCATGGTCGAACAGGGTGAGGGGCATATCGTCAACACGGCGTCGGAGGCGGGTTTGTGCGCCACTCCGATGCTGGGCGCGTATCACGCGGCCAAGTACGGCGTCGTCGGACTCTCGGAGGCCCTCGTCATGGAATTGGCCGGTACGGGCGTCGGGGTGTCGTGCCTCTGCCCGGAACTGGTGGACACGAAGATCTTCGATTCCACCCGCAATGCCCCGGCGCATCTCGGCCTCCCGAAACCGGATCACACGCCGATCGAGATGCTCGAGAAGTTCATGAAGACGAAGGCGATCGATCCTGCAGTCGTGGCGGGCAACGTCGTCGATGCGATTCGAAACAACTCCTTCTGGATCCTCACCCATGCGGTGACACACGTTCGGGCCAAGCACCGGAACGAATCGCAGCAGCGGGGCGATACCCCGTCGATGATCGCCGTCAACGGAGCGGACTGATGGCGACCCGCGACGAGTACGGCGGCGTCATTGGTCGGACACATGCGGAGTCCACGCCGTGGTGGCCGCCTGCGGTGCATCCGGGTGACGATGCGCCCAATGTCGTTGTCATCCTGTTCGATGACCTCGGGTTCTCCCATTTCAACTGTTTCGGTTCCGACCTCGTAACACCGAACATCGACAGACTCGCTCAGAACGGTTTGCGTTTCTCGAACTTCCACGTCACTCCCTTGTGTTCGCCCACGAGAGCCGCGCTTCTCACCGGCCGAAACCACCACACCGTGGGAATGCGGAGCATCGCGAACTTCAATACGGGCTACCCGCACATGACCGGGCGAATCTCCGATCACGCCACGACGATGGCGGAGGTTCTTCGCGATGTCGGCTACACGACCTTCGCCCTCGGGAAGTGGCACCTGTGTCCGATGGACGAAGCCTCGGCCGCCGGTCCCTACGACGCGTGGCCTCTTCAGCGCGGTTTCGACCGCTTCTACGGTTTCCTCGACGGCGAGACCGATCAATTCGCTCCCGATCTGGTCTATGACAACCACCGGATCGACCCGCCGGCCACGGCAGCCGAGGGCTACCACCTGAGCGAGGATCTCGTCGACAAGGCGATCGAATTCATCCACGACACGACCTCGGTTCGACCTGATCGCCGAAGGTCTAGTGTCCCCGGAGACGCAACTCGCACCTCGTAACCCCGGGGTCGAGGAATGGGACTCGCTTCCCGAGAACCAGAAAAAACTCGCCATCGCGTTGCAAGAAGCGTTCGGTGCCTTTCTCGAACACACCGACGCGCAGATCGGTCGCCTCGTCGATGCGATCGATGCTCTCGGTCAACTCGACAACACGGTGATCGTCATCCTTTCGGACAATGGGGCGAGTCAGGAGGGCGGACCGTTCGGAGTTCTCCACGAGATGAAGTTCTTCAACTTCCTGATCGAGACGCCCGATCAAG
>CAZMJK010000276.1:0-1887 GCA_964566555.1 uncultured Bifidobacterium sp.
CCCAGCGCGTCGTGGTCGGGTAGAGCGTCACCGCTCCGCGGCAGACGCGCCAGAGCTCCTCCGCGGCGTGCAGATGCCACTCGAGGCCGAAGGTCGAGTCGGGAAGGATGCCCCCGTGCGCCGGATCGCTGTAGGTGAAGAGCAGGTGGGCGGAGAGCACCAGGTCGAAGTGCCGATCGGCGACCCGAGCACCCGTGGATCGTCGCTGGGGGGCACGGCGCCTACAACCCCGAACCACTCGCCGGCTGCCTGGTAATCGTCGTGCTCGGCGACGGGGAGGAAGTCATCACCGAGATCAACGAGGTGGTGCGGCAGTGGAAGGTCTCGGGACGAACGGACGGAAGTCGAGAGCATCTGCTGCGTGAACTTGCGCAGATCGTCGGCGTCTACGTGCCTTCGATGTACGAGGTGACCTACGACGGCCCCGATCTCGTCGCTGTGACACCGCGCTACAGCGACATCCCCGAGCGGGTCGAGAAGCGCACCGTTGCCGATCTCGCCGAGTTCCCCTATCCCAAGACGCAGTTGGTGCCGATCACCGAGGTGGTCCACGACCGGTTGAACGTCGAGGTCTTCCGCGGGTGCACCCGGGGATGTCGATTCTGCCAAGCGGGGATGATCACCCGCCCCGTTCGCGAACGACCCGCGGAGCAGGTCCGCACGATGGTCGAACAGGGACTCCGTCGCACGGGCTATGACGAAGTCGCGCTCACGTCGTTGTCGACCGCCGACTTCTCCGGCATCGAGACGCTGGTGGGCGACATCGTGCAATCCACCGAGGATGGTCCGCCGGTTTCGGTCTCCCTCCCGAGTCTTCGCGTCGACGCATTCGGTGTCGGTATCGCGACCCAGATTCAGCGCGCTCGTCGGACGGGTCTCACCTTCGCTCCCGAGGCGGGCACCTGGCGCATGCGGCAGGTCATCAACAAGTTGATTCGCGAAGAGGACCTCTACAGCGCGGTCGAGGCGGCCTACGCCAACGGCTGGCGCCGGGTGAAGCTCTATTTCCTCACCGGTCTTCCCACCGAAACCGACGCCGACACCCTCGGAATCGCCGAGTTGGCCCGCAACTGTGTCGAGTTGGGCAAGCGGCATACGAAGAACCCGTCGGTCACCGTGTCGGTCGGCGGATTCGTTCCGAAACCGTTCACGCCGTTCCAATGGTTCGGGCAGAACACCGTCGAGGAGCTGCGACGCAAGATCAATCTGCTGCGTGACGACACCCGCCGGTCGAACGGCGTGCAGGTGAAATGGCACGACCCGAAGGCGACGCTCGTCGAGGGCATCATGAGTCGCGGCGATCGGCGAATCGGGGTCGTGATCGAAGAGGTGTGGCGACGAGGTGGCACGTTCCAGGAATGGAACGAGCGGTTCGATCTCGATCTCTGGTTGGAGGCGATGGCCGCCCATGGGCTCGACCCGGAGTGGTTCGCCTATCGCCACCGGACCGAATCAGAGGTGCTTCCCTGGGATCATCTGAGCGCGGGGTTGCACAAGGATTTCCTGTGGCAGGACTGGCGGGACGCCCTTGCCGAGGTGGGCCTCCCCGATTGTCGATGGACGCCGTGTTATGACTGCGGCGCATGTACCGGGTATTCGATCGAGCACATCGTGGCCTCGGCCACACCTCCGGCGGGCGGATCACAGGGCACCGGACAGGACCTCGGTTCGTCGGTTCCGGTGACGCTGCTCGGTCGTGCTCCCGTGGGAGCCGGGTCCTGATGCGAATTCGTCTGCGCTTCTCGAAGACCGGCAAGATCCGGTTCTCCAGTCATCGGGATATGGCCCGTTGCTGGGAACGGGCCCTGCGTCGAGCCGAACTGCCGGTGGCGATCACCGAGGGGTTCTCGCCTCGACCCAAGATGCACTTCGGTCTCGCCCTTTCCA
>CAZMJK010000277.1:0-1870 GCA_964566555.1 uncultured Bifidobacterium sp.
CCACGATCACGGCCGGGGCTTGCGGTTCCAGTCGAGTGCGCCACCCGGCCCCAGTTCACTCGGAACCGCTTTCCCGAGGGTATGGGCTTGCCACGTGACCTCATCGTTCATCGAGAGTGGAAAGACCACCTCGTCGAGCGAGAGGAGGTCGTCGATCTGCGCCGCCCATGATTCGGGTCGGTGATCATCGACGAGTACACCGCGATTCTCGGCCAGGACCACACGAGCAGCGCGACCTCCTCCGACGGAGAACGATTCACCGGACACCGAACACGTGGGATGACACAGCCACGTCACGAACGAGGCCACATCCTCCACCTGATAGTGCTGCTGAAACAGTTCCGCCATCGGACCCGGCGGCAACGATCGTGTGAGTCGCGTGAGGGCTGACGGCATCACGTTGTTCGCCGAGATGCCATGACGCCTTCCAGCAAAGGCGATCGAACGGGTGAATCCGTACATCGAGGACTTCGTCGCCGAATACGGGATCGTCGTCGATGCCCCGAACATCGCCGGCGAGCCCGTCATCACGATTCGACCGCCACCGCGCTCGACCAGATGTGGCCAGGCGGAGCCGGTCACCGAGATCGAGGACTGCAGCGTCGCTTCGATGGTTTCGCGCCATTCCGCCTGAGCGTTCGGACCGATCGGTGTACCCGCACCGATTCCGGCGTTGTTGACGACGATGCCGACTGCGCCGAAGGCATCGATCGCCGCGGCGATGATCGCTCCGCCATCGGTGATCGCGTCGTGATCATCGGCGATCGCTTCGATTCCCCGCTCTCGAAGTTCCTCCACCACCGACTGCGCCGCCGGGATGTTGTCGCCATGCGGGCGGCCGACATCGTTCACAACGATGCGGCACCCTCGTTCACCGAGCATGTGCGCGTAGGCGCGCCCTAGTCCACCACCGGCGCCGGTGATGACCGCGACGTCGCCTGCGAAGCGGATTTCGTCAGCCACGAGACATGCCACCAGCCACGACGATGTCGTCGCCGGTGACGAATGACGAGAGATCGCTGGCGAGGTACATCACCGGTCCGATGATCTCGGCGGTCTCGGCCACTCTCTTCAGAGAGGTCGCCGATGCCGCGCGTTCGTAGAATCCGGGAGCCATGCGTTCGGCGCCTTCGGTGAGTTCGCTCTTCACCGGTCCGGGGCAGATGGTGTTCACCCGGATGTTCCACGGCGCGAGTTCCTTCGAGAGCGTGCGACCGAGATTGATGAGTCCGGCTTTCGAGGCACCGTAGGCACCGACCCCAGGCCCACCGCTGTAGGCGCCGACCGTGGCGATGTTGACGATCGAACCACCGCCGACGTCGCGCATATGCGGAGCGACGCACGTTGCCATCCGGAGCGGACCCTCGAGATTCACCGCGAACACCTTGCGCCAAAGGTCGATGTTCGTGTCCATCAACGAGTCACTCGTGGGGTTGATTCCTGCGTTGTTCACCAGTACATCGATGCGACCGAAACGCTCGATCACGCGGTCGACGAATCCCGGGATCGCGTCCCATTCACCGACGTGACACGCAAGTGGGAGGACTTCCACGCCGGTGCGCTCGATGAGTTCGGCGGCCACCTGATCGCAGAGGTCCTGCTTGCGACTGCTGACCACGACCCTGGCGCCGGAGCGGGCGAACCCGTCCACCATCGCCCGACCCAACCCCTTGGTGGATCCGGTGACGATGACGACCTTGTCCGAGAGATCGAACGTTGCATCCATGACTTCCCCCTGTGCTCGACCGTGTGACCGTAGCCGCCGGCCCGATCGCACGATCGGCCGGCGCCGGTCGCTTCAGCCGGCGAAGCGGGGCAGCACCGCCGACGGATCGTCCGGAGTGGTCGAGGTCGTGGGGGTCGTGGGTGG
>CAZMJK010000278.1:0-1848 GCA_964566555.1 uncultured Bifidobacterium sp.
ACCTTTTCCTTACCATGGAAACGCTCTGCCGACTGAGCTAAGGGGGCGCGTCGGGCAGGCCCGACAAAGGAGTCGCTATCTTGGCACGCCCCCAAGGGGATTCCCAACTCACCGCCGGGGCCGCCGATACGGTGGCGAGCGTGATCCTTCGCCTCGCCCGCCCCGAAGACGCCGACGCCACCCGGGAGATCTACAACACCGAGGTGACCGGCTCGACGGTGACCTTCGACCTCGTGCCCCGATCGCTCGAGGACCAGATGCGGTGGCTGGACCAGCGTTCAGGGGCAATGGCGGTGGTCGTCGCCGAAATCGAGGGTCGGATCGCCGGATTCGCCTCCCTCTCCCCCTATCGAGACCGACCCGCCTATGCCACCACGGTCGAGGACTCCGTCTATATCCATAGCGATTTCCGGGGTCAGGGCGTGGCCCGGGCCCTTCTCGCCGAACTCCTCGACATCGCCGCCACCCGGGGATTCCATGCCGTAATGGCCCGCATCGTCGGCGGACATGACGCTTCGATCGGGCTCCACCGCTCGCTGGGCTTCGAGATCGTCGGCACCGAACGTGAGGTCGGTCGCAAGTTCGGCAAATGGCTCGACGTCGTCATCATGCAGCGAATGCTCTGAGCCCGGCGCGCTTTCGGAGCATCCACGCTGCTCCGCTAAGGTTCACGCCTTCAGGGTCGGTGCCCGAGCGGCCAAAGGGAACGGGCTGTAAACCCGTCGGTTCTGCCTTCGATGGTTCGAATCCATCCCGGCCCACCCTCCGGCTCCCCGCCCATCGGGCGGGGTTGCCGGGCGGTACTCACACAGGTTCGCCCTCGCAGGCGAAGCGACGGAACGAGGAAACCCATGCCGAGCTTCGATGTCGTCTCCGAAGTTGATGAGCAGGAAGTTCGCAACGCGGTGGACCAGGCCGCTCGCGAGCTCGGAACCCGCTTCGATTTCAAGAACACCAATTCGTCGATCGAACTGAAGGACCTCTCGATCGAGATGACCTCGGCCAGCGCCGACCGTCTCAACGCCGTGCGTCAGGTTCTCGAGGAGAAGCTGGTCAAGCGCAAGGTCTCGCTCAAGTCGCTCGACTACGGCAAGGTCGAGGATGCGGCCGGCGGCACGGTTCGTCAGACCGTCAAGATCGTCGCCGGCATCTCGAGCGAGAAGGCCAAGGCCGTCAACAAGGCGATCAAGGAACTCGGGCTCAAGGGCGTGTCCTCCCAGACCCAGGGTGACCAGGTTCGCGTCACGGGTAAGAAGCGCGATGACCTCCAAGCCGTGATCGCTGGACTCAAGGAAGTCGATCTCGAGATTCCACTGCAGTTCGAGAACTTCCGCGACTGACCGTTTCGCGACCTACTCGTAGTAGCCCGAGTGGATGTAGACGCACGGGATACCTTCGCCGTGGAACATGTCGGCGTTCTTTCGATCGTCCTCGAACGCGAGTTTGAGATCGAAGCCGAACGCACGGAGTTGACCGACGGTGTGTTGCTTGAACTGCCACGCCTCCTGACCCGAACGGTCCTCGCGCATGCACAGCAGGTCCCAGCGAAGCTCGTGACGAGCCAACCATTCCAGGGTCTGAGGCTGCACGCGCAAAGGTCGCGCCGTCAGGAGAACCACATGCAGTTCCGGCGCGAGGAGACTCAGTAGTCGAGCCAACTCGTGAATGACGTCATCATCGCCACATGCCTCGAAGAACGCGTTCCAATCGCGATTGGCGATGTGGTGCTGTCGATCGCTGGCGTTCGACAGCACGCCGTCGATGTCGAAGATGACGGCGGGACCGGGCGCCACGAGTCGATCGTTCCATCGCCAGTTCTCGGGCGTGAGGCTCACGCACCTCTTCCCG
>CAZMJK010000279.1:0-1838 GCA_964566555.1 uncultured Bifidobacterium sp.
CCCGCCGGGATTGCGCGTGGGCGAGGTCGTCGACATCGAGTCGAGGCTCTGGCTCGTCGATGCATTCGTCGCGTTCGAGTCGGACGTTGACGAGCACGAGATGGTCGTGAGGGCGAGGGCAGCAACGACAGCGACGACCCGCAGTCGCATGTCAGTCCTCGCCGCGCTTTCGCGATCGACCCAACGCTTGGTCGGCCTCGCGTTTGGCCTCCCGTTCGGCGATGGCCTGACGACGGTCGCCCTTGGTGCGACCTTGCGCCAGTCCGAGTTCCACCTTCGCTCGACCACCGGAGAAGTACAGCGAAAGGGGAACGATCGACAGTCGTTCGAGATCGACGCGCATGCGCCACCGTTCGATCTGCTCGCGATGCAACAGCAGTTTGCGCTTCCGATCCGGCTCGGCGAGATCGTGGGCGCCACTGGTTCCCCACGGAGCTATGTGCATGCCGATCAACCACGCCTCGCCTTGTTCGAACCGAGCGAACGACTCCTTGATCTGGACCTGCGCATCCCGCAGCGAGTTGCCCTCCGACCCGCGCAGCACCAACCCGGCCTCGACGGTGTCGAGGATCTCGCAGTCGTGGCGCGCCGACCGGTTGGTCGCCACGACCTTCGTCGCGTTGGGGTGCTTGGTGGTCGCCATGAGAGTCCCTCAGGCTACCGGCAGGTCGTGAACGGGCTTCAGCCGCCGGTGAGCGGCGCGACGGGTGTCGGGATTCGGCAACCACCATCCACATCGAGAATGCGATTGAGACGTCCCTGCGATACCCACATGCCCACGCACAGGCCGAGATCGACGATCTCGGCATCGGTGAACGCTGCTCGCAAGCGATTCCAGAACGCATCGTCCATCGACAGATGGTCGAGCGCGAATCGCTCGGCGAATTCGGCGGCGAGGAGTTCGCGTTCGGAGAAGCCATCCCATGACGCATCGCCGACGTGGGCGTAGAACGCTTCGTCGATCGTGTCGGCTTCGCCGGCGCGGGCGGGGGCATCGCGGCCCGAACGCCATCCGAGACACAACTGGCAATCGTTGATCTGGGCGATGCGCACGCGAGCTGCTTCGAACTCCCGCAGGGGCAGTGACGACTGCTCGTAGACCGCGGCCGAGAACTGCGCGGCGGGGATGGACAGTCCCGGCGCAGCCGCGGTCCAGACGTGGATGAGCGGATCGGATTCTTCGGGGACCGAGATACGAGGCATGGCCACACGCTAGGACCTCGTGCGAAACGCCGCTCGAACCAACAGCCGGCGATAGCCTCCCGCGGTGCTTTCCATCCCCGCTTCGGTGTTGAACGAGATGCTCGCGCACCTCATCGACGGACTTCCCGATGAAGCCTGCGGTCTGCTCGGCGGCACACCGGCCGCCGATGGCGCCGACTGCGTGGTCGATTCGTGGTATCCGAGCGCGAACCATGCCGCCTCGAGTCGGGTGTACACGATCGATCCGAAGGTGCATCTGCGGGCCGACCGGGACTGCGAGGACCGCGGTGTCGAGCTGGTTGGGGTCGTCCACTCCCATACCCATTCCGAGCCGTTTCCCTCTCCCACCGATGTGGCCCAGGCCCCCGATCCCGCTTGGCACTACGTGATCGTCTCGTTCCGGCTGGGCCAGCCCATGGTGCGGTCCTACCGCATCGTCGAGGGCGAGATCACCGAAGAGCCGGTTCTGGTGGCGCAGGGGTAGAATCCAGACCCGTTGGGTCGACAATTGACCCTTCAGTCGTCCACAATGGTGGTTCGGGCGTTCCCTCCACCGCACCGTGTTCCCCGTGAGGTCCTTCATGGCTGTCTATTCCTCGGTACTCGACATGATCGGCAACACGCCGATGGTCGAC
>CAZMJK010000280.1:0-258 GCA_964566555.1 uncultured Bifidobacterium sp.
TGACACCGGCGCTACTCGAGAGGAATGCGATCGTCATCGTCAGCCAACGCGCCGAATGGACCGTGGCCGATTCGAGAAGACCCGCAACCACCCCTGCGGTCAGACCGGCGATCGCTCCGAGCCCGAACGGAGTCGCGACCATCAGGTCGAAACAGAACCCTGACGCAAAGCCGATCACCGCTCCCCGCTCCGCTCCGGCGTTGATGCCCGCCGCAATCGCCACGACGAGGAGCAGGTCGGCACTCACGCCGGCAATGC
>CAZMJK010000280.1:321-1827 GCA_964566555.1 uncultured Bifidobacterium sp.
GGCCTCATTGGTGCGCACCGCGGTGATAGTTCCAATCGGAAGATTGGGCGGAAAGGGCGAACCCGCGAGTCCACTCGTCGCCGTGATCGCACCCACGGAAACCGACTGTCGCGAATCGACGTTCGCTCCCCTCAGACTCCCGTCACCGCCGGTTCCTTCGGCGATACCGATCGCCGCGGTCCCGATCACCGAGAACCCGACCTTGAATGTTCCGCTGGAGAGCAACGAGACGATGCAACGGTTCTCTCCGACTTCGACGACTTTTCCGATGAGTCCCTCCCCCGTCACCACAGGCATATTCCGCTCGATGCCTGACGAGGAGCCCTTATCAAGTTCCAATCGGTCGCCGAAGTTCCCGACCGCCCCGGACACCACACGGGTATGGACCACCGGGGTGTTGCCGACGAACGGAATGCCCACGAGTTGGAGCAACTGCTGGAGCTGTTCTTTCGCAATCGAGTTCGAAGTCAATTCGCCTCGAAGTCGATCGTTCTCCTCTCGCAGCGTCTCGTTCTCCTTCTTGAGGTCGCTCTGATCGAACGTACCTTCCCAGAGATTCTTCACCGGACTGAACACCGTCGACGCGGCATCGCCGATCGGTGAGAGCACATCGAGCACAGCCGAACGAATGGATTGAATGGGCCCTGAACCACGGCCATCGAGAGTCAGGAGGAGGACGGCGGAGAGCAACAGGAGACTGACGGTGACCCGTGCTCGTCCATTCCGTCTCGGGGAGGGCATGACGACTGTCGGCTCAGTTGATCGTCGATGAGAAGAGCACGCCCTTCAGCGCGTCGAACTCTTCGAGCGACTGGCCGGAGCCGATGGCCACGGCGAACAGGGGGTTCTGCGCGATGACGATCGGCATCCCGGTCTCGTGCTCGAGACGCTCGCTGATGCCGTGGAGCAGGGCCCCGCCTCCGGCGAGAACCACGCCCTGTTCCATGATGTCGGCAGAAAGCTCGGGCGGAGTCTTGTCGAGGGTGACCTTCACCGCGTCGACGATCGCCGCAACGGGTTCCTCGATCGCCTCGCGAATCTCTTCGGTGGTGGTCACGATGGTCTTGGGAAGTCCGGTGACGAGGTCGCGGCCACGGATCTCGGCATGCAGCTCCACCTCGAGTGGCCAGGCCGATCCCAGGGCCATCTTCACCTCTTCCGCCGTGCGCTCGCCGAGGGCGAGGCTGTATTCCTTCTTGATGTAGTTGATGATCGCCAGATCGAGTGCATCACCACCGACACGGGCCGATTGAGACGTCACCACACCGCCGAGCGAGATGACGGCGACCTCGGTCGTTCCGCCACCGATGTCCACGATCATGTTGCCCGTCGGCTCCTGCACCGGAAGGCCAGCACCGATCGCCGCAGCCATCGGCTCCTCGATGATGTACGCCGGCTTCCGCGCCCCTGCGAACTCGGCGGCTTCCTGCACCGCTCGCTGTTCAACGGGCGTGATCCCCGAAGGAACGCAGATCACCATTCGCGGTTTGGCCCACTTCGAGGTGT
>CAZMJK010000281.1:0-1803 GCA_964566555.1 uncultured Bifidobacterium sp.
ACGAGGTCGATCGTGTCGAGGTGGAGACCGAGGCCTTGCTCCTGGAAATCCTCTCCGATTACCAGGTGTCGATCCCGGAACTCGGAACCATCGAGGCCCGCCAGATTCCGATGGTGTTCCTCACCTCGAACAACACACGCGAACTCTCCGAGGCGTTGAAGCGCCGTTGTCTCTTCCTCCACATCGACTATCCCGATATGGACCGTGAGAAGGAAATCGTCCTCACGAAGATTCCGGAGATCACCGACAGCTTGGCCGATCAGGTTGCTCGCATCGTTCGGTCGATCCGTCAACTGGAGCTCAAGAAGTCGCCGTCGGTCTCCGAGACCCTGGACTGGGCACGAACGCTGCTCCTACTCGGAGTCGACTCGATCACCGAGGCGGAAGCCATCGAGACCCTCAACATCCTGCTCAAGTACCAGAGCGATATCGCGAAGGCCTCGAAGGAACTCCAGGGCGATGGTGGTGCCAAGAAGCCCGGCGTCCCGCGCTCGAGTTGATCGACGGTTCGATCCGAATGACACCCATCGAGTCGCCACCGTCGCAGATGTTGGAGCTCCTCTCGGGCTTCATCATCGAACTGCGCGCCGCAGGGCTTCCGGTGAGTCTCACCGAGAACCTCGACGCGATGGAGGCGATCACGCACATCCCCATCGAGGATCGCGACGCGTTCAAGTACGCGCTCGCGGCGACACTGGTAAAGAACAACTCTCACTGGCGGGCCTTCGAGACGGTCTTCGAGGTGTACTTCTCGCTGCGCGGAAGCGAGTACTCGCTCGGGGGAGGAGACGACCTCCCAGAGATCACCGAAGATGACGAGGCCCCCATGAACCCCGAGGCGGGGGGAGCCGGCGCCGGGGGAGCCGGTGAGGCCATGTCGCCGGAGCAGATGGCGGAGATGTTGTTCCAAGCCATGCGCCACGGTGATGACGCACTCATGCGCGCCCTGGCCCGTCAGGCGGTCACTCGTTTCGCGGGAATGGAACCGGGTCGTCCGGTGGGCGGCACCTACTACCTCTATCGAACTCTTCGGAATCTCGATCTCGATGGTGTTCTCGAGCGTTTGATGGAAGAGGCGCACGAGTCGAGCCCGACACCTCTGACGCCGCTCGAAGAACGCCTCGAACGCGATGAATTCGAGTCGCGTATCGATCGTATGAAGAAGGAGATCGAGGCCGAGATTCGTCGTCGACTCGTCGCCGATCGGGGTGTCGAGGCAATGGCGAAGACCCTGCGGAAGCCGCTTCCGGAGGACGTCGACTTCATGCATGCCAATCGCGAGGAGTTGGTGAGCCTGCGCAAGGCGATCTATCCGCTCACCCGGAAACTCGCCGTACGTCTGGCCCGTAAGCGACGGCATGGACGCAAGGGTCCGCTCGATTTCCGGGCCACCGTGCGTCATTCACTGAGTTACGGCGGGGTCTCGGCCGACCCGCAGTTCCGTTACCCACGACCCTCGAAACCCGAGATCTTCGTGGTGGCGGACATTTCCGGATCGGTGGCCGCCTTCGCTCGATTCACGCTGCAACTCGTCTACGCGATCTCGGGGCAGTTCTCTCGGGTGCGTTCCTTCGTGTTCATCGACGGCATCGATGAGGTGACCCAGTACTTCGAAGGTGTCGAGGACATCAGCGTCGCCATCCACCGCGTCAACACCGAGGCCGATGTGGTGTGGGTCGACGGCCATTCCGATTATGGCCATGCCTTCGAGGTGTTCTGGGAGCGGTTCGGTCGAGAGGTCGGGCCGAAGACCACCGTGCTGATCCTCGGCGATGCTCGCAACAACTACCACGCGTCCCAATC
>CAZMJK010000282.1:0-1744 GCA_964566555.1 uncultured Bifidobacterium sp.
CGGTTGACCGAACAGGTGATCGCCGTGCCGACGCGACTCATCATTCCACTGGTCACCTGCGGCCTGCCGTCGTTCGTTCTCATCGGTGTCATTCCCGTCCTCGTCGCCATCTTCGGCGGACTCGCTCTGACACAAGGAGGATGACGTGATTGATCGCAACCAGCACCCATTCGAAGAAGGCCAGGCAACGACCGAATACGCCTTCGTCCTGCTCGCCGCCGGCATCATCGCGCTCCTCGTCATTGCATGGGCGACCGACGGTGGCGGAGCGGGACGAATCGGAGAATTGTTCGACCTCGTCATCGGCAACCTCATCTCGCGAGCCGAACCCGGTGGATGAGACGAAACATGAACCCGGTCAGGCGACCGTGGAGTTCGCCCTCATCCTGCCGATTCTTCTCGCCTGCACCGGGCTCGTCCTCGGTGCCGGACTCATCGCTCGGTTGCAGGTCCAGGCGTGGGAACTTGCCTACCTCGCGGGTCGAACCGCATCTCTCACGGCCCACGACCCGGAGGGCGAAGCACGAGCGATGGTGCGGCAGGCAACCGATGCCGACTGGGTCGTCACGACGACCGTCGACGAACCGCTCCTGCACGTACGGGTCTCGCGGCGACTGTCGATGCACCTTCCCATCATCGGTCGAATCGGCGTTTCTCCGATCAGCGCGCACGTGACGATGTATTACGAGGCGCTCGGATAGGGTCGCCGCGTGGGTGCGGCCAAGTCAACGATCCTCGTCTTTGGCGATCAACTCAATCGTTCGATCGGTGCACTGGCCGACGCCGACCCCCGCGCTGACCGGATACTGATGATCGAGTCGGTCGGCAAGATCCGCTCGCGATCGTGGCACATCCAACGGATTCACCTGATCGTTGCCGCGATGCGTCGATTCAGTGACGAGTTGAGGGCCGAGGGGTTCGACGTCGACTACCGAATCGCCGATTCCATGGGTGCCGGTCTGCGCGCACATCGACTGGAGCACGAGACCACAGACATCCGTGCGACGGAACCGAACAGTTGGTCTGCCCGTCAGTTCCTCGAGCGCAACGACGTTCGTCAGGTTCGTTCGAACCAGTTCCTTTGCCATCCGGACGACTTCGCCACCTTCGCTACTGGTCGCAAGTCCTACAAGATGGAGGACTTCTATCGCTGGCAACGAGTCCGGCTGGGATATCTCGTCGAGGGTGACCAGCCGATCGGTGGCAAGTGGAACCTCGACTCGGAGAATCGCGAACCGCCACCGCGTGACGGCTCTGTGGTCTGGGCGTCACCACCGACGGCAACACTCGACGACCTCGATCACGAGATCATCGCGACCTATCGCGACCTGTCATGGGGTGATGTGCCGACGGGAACGTGGGCGACGACCCGCACCGAGGCACTATCGCGCTTGGCCCACTTCATCGACGACGTGCTTCCCGGCTTCGGGCCACACGAGGACGCGATGTTGTCGGACAACTGGCATCTGGCCCACTCGCTCCTCTCGCCCTATCTGAACCTCGGTCTGCTCACGCCGAGCGAAGTCTGCGACGCAGCACATGACGCATTTCTCGCCGGGCGGGTGCTCCTCAACTCAGCCGAAGGGTTCATCCGTCAGATCATTGGCTGGCGCGAATTCATCTGGAACACCTACTGGAAGTGGATGCCCGACTATCCGGACCTCAATGCGCTCGACGCACGACTTCCTGTTCCACCACTATTCACCGATCCCACACGCACGAAGATGAACTGTCTCTCCACGTG
>CAZMJK010000283.1:0-1723 GCA_964566555.1 uncultured Bifidobacterium sp.
CCGAGTTCCATGCGCCGACCCTACCGGCCGCTGGAGTTTGCGATCTCAGGAACCAGCTCGGTAGGCGGCCACGATGGGAGCCAGTTCGGCGGGAGTGGCCCCGTGCATGATCACTCCGTCACAGCCGAGGGCCAACTGGTGACGAACCGCGGCAGCGCAGTCGGTCGGCGAACCGACCGCGGCCCATGACAACCACTCCTCGGGAATCAGTGTGGCGACGTGGAGCAGTTGTTCGGTGGTGCCGGCCACATCGAGCCCGCGCACCGAACTCACGACCTCATCGGCGAGGAACCGGTCGACAACGGCTTCGTCCCACCCGTTGGTGCGGGCCAGCAGGTGCCCGTACCCCTGCAAGTAGGTGCCGAGGCGTCCGACCAACTTCATGAGTCGTTCCTCCTCGGGGATGTTGTCGCCGATGGTCGCGTAACACGACCAGACCTTCACGTCGTTCGGGTCGCGCCCGGCCCGTTCGGCCGCGTTCTTGACCGTCTCCACGCACCGGGTGGTGGTCTCGTCGGTGAAGAAGGTGTGCAACACCACCTCGTCGAAGCAGCGACCGGCGAGTTCGAGAGTGTTCGGGCCGAAAGCGACCATGCCCATGGGCAGCTCCTCATCGAGCGTGGCGTCGAGATGAAGGATGGGCCAGGAACCGGCGGGACCGTCGTGACCGATGATCACCTCGCCGCGGAACAGTCGGCGCACGATGCCGGCGAAGTCCTCCATCTGCGCAGTGGTGATCCGGCCGATACCGAACGCGTCCTGCATGGGGGCGATGCCGCGGCCGAGGCCGAGGGTGAAGCGGCCACCGGTGAGGCTCTGCATCGTGCGGGCGAAGCCGGCGGTGACGATGGGGTGGCGGGTGTTGTGATTGGTCGCAGCGGTGGAGATGGCGATGCGCTCGCTCACCGCACCAACTGCGCCGCAGAGCGCCGCCGCTTCCTTCTTGTTGTAGCGCTCGCTCACGAACACCCGACCGAACCCCAATTCCTCTCCGAGGCGCACCTCGTCGATGAGGTCGCGAGAGGAATCGGGCTGGCCCGGAAGTGTGTAGAAACCGAGTTCGGGCAGAACGGTGTTGGTCATGCCCGTTGTCTAGTCGGTTTCAGTTCCTGAATGCGTAGGTGACGGGAAGTCGCTTGGGTCCACTCACGATGATCGATGCCATGTGCTCGGCAGGTCCGGCCAACTCGATGTGATCGAGCCGGCGGAAGAGTTCCTTGAAGAACTCACGGATCTCGAGTCGGGCGATGTGGGCGCCCAAGCAGTAGTGGCGACCGAAGCCGAAGCCCAGGTGCTTGTCGGCATCAGCACGATCGATGTCGAAGGTGAACGGATCGGCGAACACTCGCTCATCGCGATTGGCTGACGGGTAGGAGAGCAGGATCCAGTCGCCCCGTTTGAAGTGATGGCCGCTGGCGAGGGTGTAGTCCTGCTGACAGGAACGCATGAAGTGCTTCACCGGTGACACCCAGCGGACGATTTCGTCGGTGGCGGCGTCGATCAATGACGGATCATCGAGCATCCGCTGCAGTTGATCGGGATTCTCGAGCAGTGCCTGCATCCCGCCGGCGATGGCGTTCGAGGTCGTGTCGTGACCGGCGGTGGCCACGATGAGGTAGTAGCCGTAGGTGTCCATGTCCTCGAGCGGTGTGCCGTTGATCTCGCCGTTGGCGATGACGGTGGCGAGATCGTGGGTCGGGTTGGCCCGTCGCTCGGCGTTGAG
>CAZMJK010000284.1:0-1700 GCA_964566555.1 uncultured Bifidobacterium sp.
AATTCCGGGGTATCGGTCGCCGGATGGACGTACAGCTCCGTGACACCCGGGCGAAGGTCGAAGACCGCGTTCTCGATGACTCGACGACTTCCGACGCCGCCGACGTACAGGAAATGATCGGGGGCGAGGATCCCCTCTTCGGCGGCGAGGCGACGAAACGGGAAACCGATGTGTCGCTCCGTCGATGCTCCGGAGAGGCGAAGTGGCAATTGGAATTCCACCGCGAGGTCAAGGTAGACGTCGAAGAACTCGGGGCGCAGTTGCAGCGCGCCCATGTGCGAGTCGAGATGGCTCACGTCGAATCCCCAGAGAATCGCTCTCTCGATCTGGGCGCGACATTCGCGACGGACCTCGTCGAGGTCGGCGTGATCCCAGAGATCGGCGACGGTGCGCGGGAATCCTCCGTCGCCGTCGAGCAGCGAGGGAGCGTGAGTGATCGGTCCCCACCGGTAGCGCTCGAACTCCGCATTGAGTGTGAGGTGGACCCCGATGTCCTCGCCTCGGAAATCGGACGCAGCTTCTCGGGCCCAGGTGCAGGGAACCATCAATGTGGCACTGGTGCAGAGACCCTGCCGAAGCGATTCGTAGGTGCCGGTATTCGCGGCATGACACAGGCCGAGATCATCGCTGTTGATGATCAGGAGTCGGTCGTCGGGGCGATACCCCAAGCGCTCGGCCAACGTGGGTTCGGCGGTCGTCACGAGTGTCACGGTATCGCTCTCGGCGGCGTGACCCCTCATGGAGGGGTGTCGCTCGCCCGTTCACAGGCCGACCACCTCCCTCGGGATGCCTGTTTCGCGCTGAGGAGAGACTGTCGGAACTCGTCGGCATGAGCAGTGTTGGGAGCGATCGACAGGGTGGTGGCATAGCCCTGACGCACGAGTTCATCGTTGATGAAGGTTCCGTCATCGACCCGCCAGACGTAGGCGAGGAGGCGATGGAACGCGTCGTGCTGCTCGAGATCGAACTCGAGGCGCACGGTGGTGCCCGTGGGCAGCAGACTCTTGGTGAATCTGGTCGCTTCGGGCCCGAAACACTGCACCGGTTTGCGCGGGTCCTTGGTCTCGGGTGTGTCGATGCCGAGAAGTCGGATCCGGTGGCGTTCGTAGCCGACGCGAACATCGATCGTGTCGCCGTCGATGACGGTGATGACGGTCGGTTCCTCGGCGAACGGATGCGCCGATCGGTCGGCGGCGACCGACAGGATCGTGATGAAGAGCAGCAGTGATCCGGTGAACAGGATGCATCCTGCGACACCGCACCATGCAACGAAGATCGGAGAGCGTGCGTTCGAGGGTCGTAGGCGCGGAGGCGCTGACCCGATGTTTCGAGGTGAGGATGCGTAGTGGACGCGCTGGTGGTGGTCGCGTCGGCGTAGGAGACTCATCGTTCGCGGCTCCGTCGTCGGCTGATGACGGCCGCGTTGGCGGCGATGGGGCTGATCTGAGCCCACGGAGCGTTGTCGGGACCGGAAAGGCCCCGCCGTATCTCCGACGCTCGGTGAATGGAATCAGGCCCTTCGACGGATGGGCGTGTGGACTAGATCCGCTCGATGAGCGTTCCGGTGCCGAGGCCACCGCCACAACACATCGTCACGATGGCGCGTGTTCCACCCGAACGCTGGCGTTCGTGCACCGCCTTCGTGATGAGGATCGATCCGGTCCCACCGAGCGGATGTCCGAGGGCGATGGCGCCACCGT
>CAZMJK010000285.1:0-1671 GCA_964566555.1 uncultured Bifidobacterium sp.
GAGCAGGACAAATTCACAGATCCGATCTGGCGTCCGCTGGTCCGGACCGCGAATGGCTAACACGATGCAGAACTCGGTGGCGCCCAATGCTGCGGTCTCCCGTGCCGCGGCGAGGACATCGGCCGTGTCAAGAAACGGCATGGCCTGCACCGGCGATTCGAACTTCGCCGACTGACTGCAGAAATGACAATCCTCGGGACAACCTCCGGTCTTGGCCGAGAGGATTCCCTCGACCTCAACCGTGTCGCCACACCATTCGAGGCGAACCTCGTGAGCGAGTGAGGCCAATGCCGGGACTGCGGAATCGGGAACGTCGGCCAGGACGGCGAGTTCCTCAAGTGTGAGTTGACGACGTTCATCGAGCAACGCAACTCCCGCGGCACGGATCGCCGATCGGGCGGCGTCGGGAGTCAACCGCTCGCGCACCTCGGGAATGGCTTTCGACGTCAGGGAGACGGGGACATCAGGCATGGCGAAAGGGTACGCGGCCGAGCCTGCGCCGGCGAAAGCGGCTCAGGCCTCCATCACCACCGGCACGATCATCGGGCGCCGCTTGGTCATCTCGTTGACGAACCGCCCTGCGGCCCGTCGAACCACCCGCTGCACGTTCTCGATGTCGGTCCGACCGTTCTGGAACAGGTCGCCGATCGCCTCGCTGACCCGGTCGGCGCACTGGTCGAGCAGACCCTCGGCTTCGGGGGCGTGGACCCACCCTCGGGTGATGACCTCGGGCCCGATGATCGTGGTGCCGTGCTCGATGTCGACACCCACGATCACGACGACGACACCCTCCTCGGCCAGCACTCGACGATCACGGAGCACCCCGGTGCCGACATCGCCCATGATGCCGTCGACGTAGAGGTACCCCGCCGGCACCTGTGCAGTGGCGTGGAGCCCCGCATCATCGAGGGTGACCTGATCACCATCGGTGCACACCATGATCTTGGACGCCGAGACACCCATCTGGCGGGCCAACTTCGCATGGGCGACGAGGTGGCGGTACTCGCCATGGACGGGGATGAAGTGTTCGGGCCGGGTGATGGAGAGGAACATCTTCAGATCCTCCGCCTTGGCATGACCGGACGCGTGCACATCGGAGATTCCCGAGTGCACGACCTCGGCACCGGCGCGCACGAGTCCATCGATCACCTTCGACACATCGGTCTCGTTGCCGGGGATCGGATGCGAGCTCATGATCACGACGTCGGTGTCACTCAACGTGATCCATCGATTCTCATTGGCCGCCATGAGCGCAAGGGCCGACATCGGTTCACCTTGCGAACCCGTCGAGATCACACACACCTTCTCAGGCGGGAGGTCTCCCACGTCGGCGATGTCCATCAGGCGCGATTCGGGGATCGTGAGAAGGCCCATCTCCCGAGCCATCCTCACGTTCTTCTTCATCGACATCCCCATGGTGGCGATCACCCGGTCGAAGGAGATCGCCGCATCGGCGATCTGTTGCACGCGGTGGATATGACTGGCGAAACAGGTCGTGATGATGCGCCGACCCTCGAACCGGTGGAACAGGTCATAGAGCACCGCGCCCACCGAGGTCTCCGAGGCGGCATGACCGTGTTCCTCGGCGTTGGTGCTGTCGGAGAGCAGGAGTCGGATGCCTTCGTTCGATGCGATCGAGCCGATCCGTGCCAGGTCGGTGAGGCGACCGTC
>CAZMJK010000286.1:0-1639 GCA_964566555.1 uncultured Bifidobacterium sp.
ACTACCAGGAGCTCTCACAGGCCGAACTGCGTGAGCGGCAGGAGTTCGCCTTCGAAGCGGCCGTTCGTATGCGTGATCGATTCCTCCAGCAGGAGGTGTGGGACCGCATGGGCGTTCCGGTGAAGGAAGCGGTCACCGTCGTCATGCAGGATCCGGGACAGCAACTCTTCCAGCAGATGCTCTTCGCGAAGATCGTTCCCAACTGCAAGAAGCTGGGTCTTCTCGATGCCGGAGACGCGTGGTTGCGCACCAAGTTCACCGAACTCGGTGTCATCGACTTCGAGCACATGCCCGATACCGAAGAGGAGTACGAGACCTTCGCACTCGCCAACGGCGAGGTCGCTTCGGCTCGGTAACACTCGGTCGACGGATCTCCCGGAATCCGCTGAGGTGGAGGGGAGTCCGCTGGTACGGTGACGGCCATGTCACGTTTCGGTTCGGTCATCACTGCGATGGTCACCCCCTTCACCGCGGAAGGTGAACTCGATCGCGAGGGTGCGGCCGAGCTCGCTCGTTGGCTGGTGGCACAGGGCAATGACGCGCTCGTGCTCAGTGGCACCACCGGCGAAGCGGCATGTTTGACCGACGAGGAGCAGATCGAACTCTGGCGGACGGTTCGTGCCGCGGTCGACGTTCCTCTCATCGCCGGTTCGGGTACGAACGACACTCGCCATGCCGCGGAACTCACCTCCGCCGCCTCGGGTGCCGGAATGGACGCGGTGCTCGTCGTCACCCCCTATTACAACCGGCCATCTCAGGCCGGAATTGAGGCGCATTTCCATCACGTCTGCGCGGCCACCGAACTCCCGGTGATCGTCTACGACATCCCCGTTCGGACCGGACGCAAGATCGGAACCGATCTCATCCTGCGCATGGCCAAGGAGATCCCGAACGTCGTCGGACTCAAGGATGCTGCCGGGGACCCGGGCCTGACTGCCCGAGTCATCGCCGATGCGCCCGCCGACTTCGAGGTGTTCAGTGGCGACGATGCCCTCACCCTCCCGTTGCTGGCGATCGGAGCCGTGGGAGTCATCGGGGTGGCCACGCACTGGGCCGCGCCGGTCATGAGTCAGATGATCGCTGCGTTCAAGGCCGGCGATATCAGTCGCGCTCGGCAACTGAACGCGCGGATGATCGAGAGTTACGATTTCGAGACTGGTGACCTCAACCCCAATCCCGTACCGACGAAGGCCATGTTGCGTGCGATCGGGCAACCGGCGGGCCCCTGCCGACCGCCCATGGGATTCGGTCCCGAGGATCTCGAAGAGCGCGCGCTCGGCGTGCACCGACGGTTGTACGCGTGAGTCGCGCCGAGGCCAAGTCGAAGTCGAAGGTCAAGAAGCGCGACGCGTCTGCCAAGGGGGCGCGGCCGAGCGAATCCCAGGATTCGCCGGTCTCGGTGACCTTTCTCGGCGGGCTCGGGGAGATCGGCCGCAACTGTGCGTGCATCGAAGTCGAGGGAAAGATCCTGCTCCTCGATTGCGGGCTCATGTTCCCCGATCTCGACATGCTCGGGATCGATCTGGTCCTTCCCGATTTCACCTACCTGCGCGAGAACGCCGATCGGATCATCGGATGCATCGCCACGCACGGCCACGAGGATCACACCGGGGGATTGTCGTTCCTCCTTCGTGAACTC
>CAZMJK010000287.1:0-1614 GCA_964566555.1 uncultured Bifidobacterium sp.
CAGCCCCCGACCGAACGGCATCGGCCTCGAGAAGCCTTTCCATTACGTCGAGATGGCGAAGTTGGCCTGGGACAACAAACGCAATGGCCGTTACGCATGGAAATTGCTGACCGAAGGGGTATGCGACGGTTGCGCGCTCGGGGTTGCCGGTCTTCACGACTGGACGATGGATGATATTCACCTCTGCCTCACACGTCTGCGACTCCTCGAGATGAACTGTGCGGGTCCGATCAATGACGATGTGTTCTCCGATGTCGCGACGCTGCGATTGAAGTCGGGCCAGCAGTTGCGTGATCTCGGTCGTCTCGCCCATCCGATGCGGCGGCGTCGTGGGGAACGCGGATTTTCGCGCATCACTTGGGAGGAAGCGCTCGACGCCGTCACCGAGCGCCTGCGAAGCACGGACCCTGACCGAGTCGGGGTCTTCCTCACCAGCCGAGGAATCACCAACGAGACCTACTACGTCGCCGGAAAAGCAGTGCGCGCCATGGGAATCGCCAATGTCGATTCCGCGGCCCGGATCTGTCATGCCCCGTCGACCACGGCGCTCAAGGCCACTGTCGGTGTGGCGGCGACGACCTGTTCCCTCTCCGATGTTCTGGACACCGATCTGCTCGTCATCTGGGGCGCAAATCCGGCCAACAACCAACCCGTGTTCATGAAGTATCTGTACAAGGCACGTATGTCGGGTACGCGGGTCGTGGTCATCAACCCGTTTCTCGAGCCCGGACTCGAGCACTACTGGGTGCCATCGACGGCCGAGTCGATGTTGTTCGGAACGAAGATGTGCGATCTTCATGTGCCGGTGCGTCCTGGCGGTGACGTGGCCTTCGCCGACGCCGCCCTCAAACGACTCATCGAACGGAATGCGGTCGATCAACAGTTCATCGACGAGCACACCGATCATTGGGACAACGTCGTCGAGCATCTGTCGTCGGTGACCTATGAGGAACTGTTGGCAGATGCTGGGCTCACGATGGCCCAACTTGATGCGTTCGTCGACGAATACGCGAACGCGACCTCGGCGATTCTGTTGTGGTCGATGGGGATTACACAGCACAAACATGCAGGTGCCGGTGTTCGCGGCATCGTGAACCTCGCGCTCGCTCGGGGCAATGTCGGTCGAGATGGCGCAGGGTTGATGCCCCTGCGCGGTCATAGCGGCGTACAGGGTGGTGCCGAAATGGGCGCGTACGCCACGGCATTGCCGGGTGGCCTCGAACCCAATTTGGCCAATGCATCGGTCATCGCGCAGAAGTGGGGCTTCCCCATTCCGGCCCGAAGTGGATTGACGGCGGCCGAGATGCCCGAAGCGGCGTTGGCCGGTGACCTCGATGTGTTGTGGATGTCGGGCGGGAACTTCCTCGACGCACTTCCCGATCCTCGAGCTGTCGAGGTCTCTCTCGAGAAGGTGCCCCTGCGAATCCATCAGGACATCGTCCTCAGTTCGCAAATGTTGATCCCCGGTGATGACGTGATCCTCCTTCCCGTCAACACGCGCTATGAACAGGAAGGAGGTGGAACCGAGACCACCACCGAGCGTCGTGTCGTCTATTCACCCGAGATCCCGCGAACGGTCGGTGAGGCGCGCAGTGAGTGGCGCCTGTTCGCCGA
>CAZMJK010000288.1:0-1595 GCA_964566555.1 uncultured Bifidobacterium sp.
CCACCGGCCAATCGCCCCCCGCTCACCATCGGCCGACACCGGTTCGGTACGGCTCATCGCCGTGGCGACGAGCCGGATGCAGTCGAAGGTGCCAGTCAGATTGACGTCGATCACCTTGCGCCAGTAGTCGAGATTGAACGCCGAGTCGTAGGAGCCGTCGCGTCCGATCGTGCGACTGGCGGCGCCGATACCCGCGGAGTTCACGAGCGCTCGAATCGGACCCATCTCCTCGGCCATGGCGATTGCTGCCTTGATGTCCTCGGTGTTGCAGACATCGACATGCGCGAATGCTCCACCGATCTCCGATGCGAGGGCATTGCCCTTCGCCTCGTTGAGATCGGCGATGACCACCTTCGCGCCACCCGCAGCGAGTTGACGTGAACAGGCTTCACCGATGCCCGACGCGCCACCGGTGACGATTGCTGAGATTCCGTTGATTTCCATGGCCGCAGAGATTACGAGCCACGGACACGGGGGACCGAATTCAGCCCATGACGACGCTCAGAAGAGTGACGGCTGGTCGTCGTCGGGCTCGGCGCGACTCGAGTCATCGATCCCCAGCGCCGACTCGCCGGTTCCGAACGTATCGGGCGGCCCCAAGGTCGACGGTGCCTGCGATCCCGCGGCGGCCTGCTGGGTCATGGCTGCTTCGACGGCCAACCGGTCGACGAGGTCGTTCATCGGATCGCCGGCGTGACCCTTCACCCAACGAAAGGTGACATCACCGCGACCGAGGACGAGCTCGATGAACGGCTCCCAGAGATCGCGGTTGGCGACCGGTTTGCGTTGGGAGTTCTTCCACCCCCGACGCCGCCAACCCTCATGCCAACGATCGCGGAAACAGTGCACGACATAGGTGGAGTCGCTCACGATCTCGAGGGGACCCGGATGCGCCTTCACCGCTTCCAACGCTGCTCTGATCTCCATGCGTTGGTTGGTCGACTGCGGCTCTCCGCCGCTGGCGTACCCTCCGTCGACCACCGCCCACGCCCATCCCCCGGGACCAGGGTTTCCGCTGCAGGCGCCATCGGTGTACACGACAGTTGTCACCTCTTCAGCGTCGCACAGGTCGAACTCGGTGCACGACATCCAAGGTTCACCTGCACGCAAGCGACGAACCTGCCGGAAACCCCGAAACTGCGGGCATCATGAAGCAACCCCCTCGACGAAAGGCCGTTCGTGGATCTCGATCAGTTCGTCAGCCAACTTCCTGATTCCGACCCCACAGAGACCGTCGAGTGGCTCGACTCACTCGATGCCGTCGTCAATTCCGCGGGAAAGACCCGTGCTCGCTATCTGGTCTCGCGAATCACCGAACGCGCTCGGGAACTCCAGATCGGAACGCCTGCCGAGGTCTCGACGCCGTACATCAACACCATTCCCGTCGAGGAACAACCGTGGTTCCCGGGTGACGAAGAGATCGAGAAGCGGATCCGCCAGTACCTCCGATGGAACGCGGCGATGGCTGTGGTCCATGCCAACAAGAACGCAGAAGGAATTGGCGGCCACCTTTCCTCCTACGCATCCTCGGCGATGCTGCTCGAGGTCGGCTTCAACCACTTCTTCCGCGGCCGCGACGACGCTGGCCTCGGCGA
>CAZMJK010000289.1:0-1568 GCA_964566555.1 uncultured Bifidobacterium sp.
ACTCGAGGTGCAACAACTGGGCGCAGATCAGGTTGGCGACGGTGTCGTCGATCGGCGTGCCGAGGAAGATGATGTTCTCTTTGAGCAACCGTGAATACAGGTCGGCGGTGATGGTCTGGCCGCGGCTGGTCTCGTAGATCACCGTCGGGTTGGGGATGTAACTGCTGATCTTGAGATCGGCCAAGCCGCTGGTCTCGGTCACTCGGATTCGTCCTCCTCGGACGCTGGGGATGCGTCGACGGTATCGCCATCGTCGTCGTCTGCAACGGCAAGCTCGGCGAAAACGATGCCGTTCCCGGCCTCGTCGGTGATGGTGACGGTCTCGGTCAACCAGTCGAGTGCCTTGCGCTTCGAGATATCGATCTTGAGCGCCGGAAGATGGCCCGCCTCGGTGAGCTGGGAGCGAACCACGTCGCTGTCCTGCTGAACACGAACGGCCACCGCTTCGAACTCGAGCTCGAGATCCTCGTCGAGTACCTCGATCGCCTCGGCGACCGCGACGGCACGAAGGGCGAGATCGACCCGCGCCGAACGGTCGGCCATCGACTTGAGATCATCGAGGAACTGTTCGGTGTCGGTACCGGAGAACTGCAACCACTGCTCGAGACTCAGTCCCTGGGCTTGCAATCGCATCGCCATGTCCTGGAGTCGCTCGTTCATCTCGGCGGCGACGAGCGGTTCGGGGAGTTCATCGGTGACCAGTTCCGCGAGCGCCTCGCCGATCTTCTCGCGCACCAACATCTGGGCCTGTGCCTTGCGCACCTCGGTCATCCGCGTGACGAGGTCGTCGCGCCACGCCGCCATCGTCTCGAACTCGGAGGCCTGCGCCGCGAACTCGTCATCGAGATCGGGCAGCACCTTGGCCTTGACTTCGGTGACGGTCACCTCGAAGTGGAGCGGATCCTCTTCCTCTCCGTTCGGGTGCGGCGCATCGAATGATCGGGTGTCCCCGGCGGTGGCGCCGACGAGCTGTTCGTCGAGTTCGGGAACGATGCCGGCCGACCCCACCTCATAGAGGTAGGCGCTGGCCACGAGTCCTTCGAGGACCTCGCCGTTCTGCGAGCCCTCGATATCGATCGTCACGTAGTCACCGGCATCGGCGGCCCGCTCGACCACCTCGAGGTCCCCGTACTGGTTGCGGAAGCGCTCGAGTTGCGCGTCGATCTCCTCATCGGAGGGCGTCGGCGCCGGGATCTCGACGGTGAGATCGGCATAACCGGAGAGGGTCACCACGGGCCGAACCTCGACGATGGCGTCGAACGTGATGGGGCCGGCGTCCTGCCCGCCCGTGATCTCGATCTCGGGCGGAGCGATGACATCGACCTCGTTCGCCACGACGGCGTCGGAGTAGTACTCCGGCAACGCATCGTTCAGCGCCTGGGCACGACCGGCTTCGGCGCCGATCTGGGCTTCAAGCACGCGCCGGGGGGCTTTGCCCGGACGGAAACCCGGGATTCGTACCTCCCGAGCGATCTTCTTGAACGCCGCATCGATCGCGGATTCGAATTCCTGCTCGTCGACCTCGACGGACAGCTTGACCTTGTTGCCCTCGAGGGCTTCGACAGTTG